>DASVSM010000415.1:0-4014 GCA_036388115.1 Flavisolibacter sp. | reverse complement strand
GGCGGCTGGGGCTTGCACCCCAAAGCAAAAGCAGCCATTTTAGGAGCTGCTTTTGCTTTGGCGGGATTAACCGTCGGGGCTGCCGTAATAAATATCCGCAAGTAATCCCTTTACGGTTGCTGGGCATCCCTGTAACTATTTCAACAACCTATGCTGCCTTTTCATTTGTTGATTGATTGGAAGACATCAATTCTTCGGAAGAACCTTTTTGTTGTGTATAGGGCAAATGATGTTGTTTTAAGAATAGTGGCTTTGAATCGTGATACTGGCTGACAGCACCCAGCAAACTCATTCCTTTGATATAATACCAGGCTAAATCAACCTGGTGAGTTAAAAAACCACTGCGGGCACTTGACGGATACAGGTGGTGATTGTTATGCCATTCGCCGGCTACGATACCAGGCCAAAGTTGATTAATGGAAAGATCTTCGCGGTTAAAATCGCTACCCTCTTTGTGCTTTTGTTTACCCTTGGCATGTCCTTCATAGTTGAACGTTCTAACACCTACGGCCCAGAAAGCAGCAGCGCCAAACAGGGCACATACCAAAGCAATTCCACCTATAAAATAAAAAGCAGCGGCCCAGAACCCCCAGTTCAATAAGGTGCCTAAGATGGCTCTTCCGGGATTGACAATAGAACCCCATTCGAGGTATTGTGCATAGGTATTTGCCTTTACACCCGTATGCTTCATCATGGCAGCCACACGGCGGTAGTCGCCTTCAGATAAATCTTTTGCAATGGGCTGATGATTGACATCCGCTAAAAAACAATATAAAAATCCTGCTTGCGCATTATAGGGATCTCCGGGCTGATCGCTTTTTGCATGATGCACATGGTGAGAGACAACATAGATCTCTTCGGGGATCATACTGATAGTTAGATTCTGTGTAAAGATTCTCCAGAAACTATTTTTGAATTTATAGGCTTTGTGCGTGCAATACCGATGGTGCCAGATAGTGCCATGTGTACCCATAATGATCATACTGTAAACAAATGCGGCAATCAGCAGGGGAACAGAAAAAAACTTGAAGATGAACAGCAAAAGAAGCGGGGCCAGCAGTACCACTTTTATCCAGCTAAAAAAAGGCAGCCAGTTCTTTTTTGTTTTAAACACATTAAGCCGGCTAAAAAACTCTTTTAAAATTTGGACAGATGAAGGTTTGCTTAATTCACCCTGCTCATTCTTCCAGCCATATGCAGGTGTTTGCAATACATAATCTAATAAAGGCATAGTTGACGTTTTTATCGTAGCACCTTTTAAGGCAAGACCGTAAAGATGGCTCTTTTGCCTCACTCCGTTGCTTCAGCAAAATACAATTGTGATAAAAATAAATGCAAACAAAATAGAAAAAACAAACACGGGCAAAGCTTCCTACAACGGGCAGTTGTACTATTTGCGGTAAGGCTTCCTCAAAATGAAAAATTTTTCTGATATAACAAGCTCGCCGGAACGGCGCTGTACAGTTATGGCACATTTTTTTGTCTATATACTGCGACAACAATTTTTAACCTATAAAACCCTTAACTATGTTACGCTGGACAGTTATTTTCTTAATCGTTGCCATTATCGCTGCTATTTTCGGTTTTGGTGGAATCGCTGCAGGTGCTGCAGGTATTGCTAAGATCTTGTTCTTTATCTTCTTAGTGTTGTTTGTATTGAGCTTACTTTTCGGAAGAAGAACAACAGATATATAAGAGAGAGAGAAACATCTTATTGCTGTTTTGAGCTGATAGAAAAAGAGTGTGTGTAAACAGTAAGGTTAAAGCCCCACTGAATAGTGGGCTTTTTTTATTTTGTGTACCCCTTTAAAATTTCGGGTTGCCTGCGGCTTGTTGTATATTTAAATAAACTGGTGCTTCATGCAACTGACCAAAGAGCAAAAGCAGGCATTACATCCCATCAACATCATTGTCTTTTTCCTTTCGCTCTATGTTATCATTGCTTTGATTGTTGATACTTTTTTCCCCTTATCTGCAGAGGTGAGTACATTGTTGCACGAAATTGATTACGTTATCTGCCTCATTTTTTTTATTGATTTTCTTCACCGGTTTTTTACAGCAAAAAACAAGTTGGCTTATATGCGGTGGGGCTGGATCGATTTAATTTCCAGTATTCCGGTATCTGCTTTTCATGCAGGAAGGTTGTTCCGCATTTTTCAATTATTCAGAGTGCTGAGGGCCATCCGCTCCATCGAATACCTATCGCATTATTTTTTAAAGAATAAGGTCAAAAGCGCCTTTACATCGGCTGCCATTCTTGCTTTTATAACCATTGTTTTATGCGCCATCGGCATTCTGAAAATGGAGAAAGATGCGCCAGGCGGAAACATTAAAACAGCAGAAGATGCCCTGTGGTGGGCTTACACAACTATTACTACGGTGGGCTACGGCGATAAATACCCGGTGACGTCTGAAGGGCGAATGATTGCCGTTGTTTTAATGACGGTTGGCGTTGGGCTGTTTGGAACTTTTACCGCCTATATCGCCTCCTGGTTTGTAGCAAAAAAGGTGGAGGAGGAAGAAGAGAAACTGGAAGAAAGGATTGAAAAAGATATGGACGAGAAAATTGCAAAAAATGAAAGCGATCAAAACAGGAAAAGATACATGCGTTCAAAAGATGAGGCCCCACATTGAGGCCTCATTATCTTCTTTATTTATTACATGTTTCGCCTGTATTGCCCGCCCACTTCATACAACGCATGAGTGATCTGCCCCAATGAACAATACTTCACTGTCTCCATTAATTCGGCAAATAAATTCCCATTATTTATTGCTACTTCTTTCAGTCGCTTCAATGCCTCGTCGGTTTTGCCTTCGTTGCGTTTCCAGAAAGCATGTACGTTTTCAATCTGCTGTTCCTTTTCTTCTTTGGTAGAACGAATGACTTCACCCGGCAAAATGGTTGGACTTCCGTTCTTATTAAGAAAGGTATTCACTCCTACAAGCGGCAGTTCACCGGTATGTTTTAAGTGCTCATACTGTAAACTCTCTTCCTGTATCTTGTTGCGCTGGTACATTCTTTCCATTGCACCCAATACGCCGCCGCGTTCATTAATGCGGTCAAATTCTGCCAGCACGGCTTCTTCTACCAGATCAGTCATTTCCTCAATGGCAAAAGAGCCCTGAATAAAGTTCTCTGTTTTTGCAGAACCAAGTTCGCGGTTAATGATCAACTGAATGGCCATGGCACGACGAACGCTTTCTTCTGTAGGCGTGGTAATAGCTTCATCGTAGGCATTTGTGTGCAGCGAATTACAATTGTCGTAGATAGCATACAAAGCCTGCAACGTTGTTCTGATATCATTGAAATCAATCTCCTGCGCATGAAGGCTTCTGCCCGACGTTTGAATATGATACTTCAGCTTTTGTGAACGGTCATTTGCCTTGTATTTGTTCTTCATAGCCTTTGCCCAGATGCGGCGGGCAACGCGGCCAATCACACTGTATTCAGGGTCCATTCCATTAGAGAAGAAGAAAGATAAATTCGGCGCAAAATCATCGATGTTCATTCCCCGGCTCAGGTAATATTCAACATACGTAAAGCCGTTAGAAAGCGTAAAGGCTAATTGCGTAATGGGATTGGCGCCTGCTTCTGCAATGTGATAACCGGAGATGGAAACACTGTAAAAATTCCTGATTTTTTGATCAATAAAAAACTGCTGTACATCGCCCATCAATTTTAACGCAAATTCAGTGGAGAAGATACAGGTATTCTGTGCCTGGTCTTCTTTTAAAATATCAGCCTGCACAGTGCCACGAACTTGTTGTAATGCTTGCGCTTTCAGCTTTTCATAAACGTCCTTCGGCAGCACTTCATCACCACTCAAACCAAGGAGTTTTAAGCCCAAACCATCATTGCCACTTGGTAATCGTTCGGGAGAAGAAGGGTTATAGTACAGCGGCTGATTTTGAACTTTAAACTTTGAACTCTGAACTCTTTTCACTTCCTCCCACAAACCATTTTCTGTAATATATTTTTCGCATTGCTGGTCAATGGCGGCATTCATGAAGAAC
>DASVSM010000414.1:0-2203 GCA_036388115.1 Flavisolibacter sp. | reverse complement strand
AAAAGGTCATTGTTTCGCAAACCACCTCGCTGGCAGGCACTACAACCGAATCGTTACGCAACATCGAACTGGTGAAAAGCCTAGGACTTACCGGGCAGGAGGTGGAAAGGCTAAACCGCAATACCTACAAGATCCTGGGATTGGAACTCACCAAAGTAAAACGCATCCGGAGCATCTCATTTGTGCAGGGCACCTTTGTTAACACGCTTCGCCAGGTGATTCTTTTTATGTTGTTATGGGTAGTGTATGATGGCCGCTTAACGGCCGGTGAGTTAGTAACGATGCAGTTCTTTTCCTTCTTCATTTTTGGTCCGCTGCAGGACATTGGCAATATCATTCTCAGTTACCGCGAAGCCGAAGCTTCCCTGAACAACTTCGAGAACCTGATGCAAAAAAAACCCGAAGCCGAACCTGTACAGGCAAAGCATCTGGGGCCTGTTCAAACCCTGGAATTCAGACACGTTGTATTCAAGCACCAGACAGCGCAGCACAACGCCATTGATAACATCAGTTTCCAAACAAAAAAAGGAGAAACGATTGCCTTTGTAGGACCATCCGGATCGGGCAAAACAACCCTGATGAAATTGCTGGTTGGTTTATATCGTCCTCAAAGCGGCAACATTTATTATAACGGTATCGACGAGAACAACATTCAGTTTGATGACCTCCGCAAACAAATTGGTTTTGTAACGCAGGATACGCAGCTTTTCAGCGGAACCATCAAAGAGAATTTATTATTTGTCAACCCTGCCGCTTCGGAAGAAGCCTTATTGGATGCACTTCACAAAGCCTCCTGCGACAATTTATTACAACGGGCAGAGAAAGGAATTGACACCATGATTGGTGAAGGCGGATTAAAATTATCGGGTGGGGAAAAACAACGTTTGTCTATCGCCAGGGCTTTACTTCGCCATCCGGCCCTTTTGATTTTTGATGAAGCCACATCGGCACTGGATTCATTAACAGAAGAAGAGATCGGCAAAACAATCCGTGATGTTTCCTCTTTACAAAACCAGATCACTATCTTAATTGCGCATCGTTTGTCAACCATCATGCATGCCGACCGGATTTATGTATTAGAGCGTGGTGCAGTGATCGAAACCGGAACCCACGAATCACTTATTGATGAAAAAGGTTTGTACTATGCCATGTGGCGCCAACAGATTGGTGAAAGAAAACCCCCAACCCCCCTGAAGGGGGCTTCGGTCGTTTTACGTTAACGTGCCCTTACAATAGCAATGCCTCCGACTCATTTAGTCAGAGGCATTGCTATTTATTGGAGTCATTTTGCTTTCGGTGGCGTAAGCCCCGTTTAGGGGGTTTGGGGGTTTTTAAAGCTAAATGGAATATTGAGCTTTACACTAAAGTTCCTTCCCATATTAAATACTCCTTGTCTGCCGGTAGCAGCGTTTACATCCGTATACTTCAACCGGTTCAAATGATCCTGGTAGGCTTTGTCTGTAATGTTGTTTGCTGAAAAATGCACACTGGCCCAGGTGGTACCATTTGCTGTAACCAGGTCAGTTCCGATACCTGCATTCAGCAGCACATAGTCCGGCGTAGCGGTTTCGGTATTGAAGCCAAAAAATGGCCTGTTCTGTGCAAAGGCAGCATTGGTTTCCACCATCACATAAAAATTACGCAAGGCTTTTCCTTTCTTTAAAAAATCGCCGCGCAATTCACTGATCCAGCGGCTGTGCGGAATCTGCGGCAGGCTATTACTGCCATCCAGCTTGTCTGAAAACGTTCCCCGTACAAACGAGATGGTGTTCTCAAAATGAAGCCAATCCAGGGGATGCGGGTGAAAATCAAATTGTAGCTCAAACCCGGAAAGGGTAGCATTGTTCTGGTTGTATTGAAACGCTTCAAATGTTTCACTGCCGTCAATGATCAGCGAATCGCCACCGGCAGCACTTTCCAGCCGGCGATAGAAAATATAATCGGTGATGCGGTTATAGAAAGCGCTCAGCGAAAAGTTGAAGTGTTCGTAGTCCACATCCACGCCAGCATCCACTTGGAAGCTTTTTTCGGATTTTAAATCGCGTTGGCCATATTCAAACCGCACGGTGCCTTCGTGTGCACCATTGGAAGCCAGTTCTGTTAATGTAGGTGCCCGAAAGCCGCGGGAAACGTTTCCTTTCAGGGTTAAAAAAGAAACAGGGTGGTAGCTAATACCCCCGCTGGCAGAGAAGTTATAGAACTT
>DASVSM010000413.1:0-4804 GCA_036388115.1 Flavisolibacter sp. | reverse complement strand
TGGAAATTGCCATGGTTGGATTAAAACCGTTCCAAAAGCAAATTGAAATTAAAAAAGACCAGACCTCTGCTATCGCCATTATTTTAGCCGAAGACGCGAAGCAACTTTCCGAAGTCATCATCTCCACCGGTAAACGCCTGAATAGCCGTTCGGTTGCCATTGGAAAAATGGATACGCATCCGATGGACCTGCCGCAAAGCACGGCTATTGTTGGACAGGGATTGATCAGGGAACAGCAGGCGCAACGCCTTGGGGATGTCATTAAAAATGTGAACGGTGTATATGTGACTACTACCCGCGGCGCCGTTCAGGAAAGCTTTGGAGCCAGGGGTTATGGCTTTGGCAGTAACAACCTGTTTAAAAATGGTTCACGCATTAACTCCGGCGTGTTGCCCGAAATGAGTTCACTGGAAAGGGTAGAAGTGCTGAAAGGCAGTGCCGCTATTTTATACGGACAAGTGGCGCCGGGTGGCATTGTGAACATGGTGACCAAGCAGCCGAAATTCAATTTCGGCGGTGAGGTGTCCATGCGCACTGGCAGCTACGACTTGTACAAGCCTGCCTTTGATGTGTACGGCCCGCTTTCGTCTTCCATTGCTTACCGGGTGAATGGAACATATGAAAGTGCCGGCAGTTTTCGTAATAACGTAAGCTCGGAACGTTATTACATCAACCCTTCGCTGCTGTTCAGGCTTGGCGAGAAAACAGACCTGGTAGCGGAAGGCGACTACCTGAAACACGAATTCACACCCGATTTTGGCATCGGCTCCATCGATAACACCAAAATTCCGGATGTATCCCGTTCCGCTTTTTTCGGAACCGGCTGGCAGTACAACAAGATCAACCAGACCACCACCACGCTTACCCTTCGCCATCGTTTCAGTGACAGATGGAAGCTGAATACCTCTTTTGCTTACCAGCTTTACAACCGCGATTATTATGGTGTGGAAAGGATCCAGGCCTTGGCCAATGCCGACTGGACAAGACCGCTTGGAAAAATTCTTTCTGATGAGAATTATTACACCGGCCAGGTAAACCTGATCGGAAAGTTCGGGACCGGCAAGATTGAACATAGTTTGCTGGCTGGTATCGATGCAGACAAAACCCTGACTGACAACAATGATTTTAGTTTTGCGGCAGCAGGTTTCGGGGCTAATAATTATGACCGCATCAATCTGCTTGATCCGAAGAAATACACACCCCGCACTGACATGCCTGTAGCAACCACAATCCGCAGAAGGGAAGCTGATCTTAACCGGTTTGGGATATATGTACAGGACTTGATCAAACTTTCACCAAAATTCAATGTGCAGGTAGGCGGCCGGTGGTCGTATGTGGAAACCGTAGGCATTGATTCTACCAACCTGCTAACAGGTGCTAAAACAAAGGGCAAGACAAGGTTTGACAATGCATTTTCGCCAAGAGTTGGGCTGGTCTTCAAACCAACAGGCAATACTTCTGTATTTGCCAGTTATTCCAATTCATTTAATGTAAATACAGGGCAAGACATTTATGGTGTTGCATTAGCCCCATCTCTTGTTAACCAATATGAATTAGGCGTTAAGAATGAATTGCTGAACGGAAAGCTATCTGCAAATCTTACGCTGTACCGTATAGTGAACAACAACCTGGCACAAACAGCACCTTTTTTACTGGATGGAACAACACAGAATACCAATTCGAACATCAGGATGTTAAGCGGCGAAACCACCAGCGACGGGGTAGAGGTTGACCTGGCAGCACACCCGCTACAAGGCCTGGACATCTATGCAGGGTATAGCTATAACTACATGCGTTATACAAAAACGGATACTTCCGCCGGTAGTTTTAAAACTGGCGAACGACTGGTAAACAACCCGGCACATACAGCTAACACCAGCATCTTTTATACTTTTGGCAATGGCGTATTGAAGGGTTTTAAAGTTGGTGCAATGGTAATGTATGTAGGTGACCGTTTTGGCGGATGGAATACCGACATAGTGAAGCAAACCAATAACCGGGGACAAATTACCGGCCCATTCAACTACCGTTCAAGAATCTTTGCTGTTGATGGCTTTACAACGATCGATCTGTCTGCAGGGTACACATGGAAAAAAGTTTCCGTACTGGGCAAAGTGTCTAATCTTACCAATGCCATGAATTATTATGTGCATGAGAATTACAGCATCAACCCAATTCCGCCAACACAATTCATAGCCACCCTTTCCTATAAATTTTAATTAAACTTCTTTTCAAAGAGGCAAAACACAAAATGTTTTGCCTCTTTTTGCCACTGCTAATCACGCCATCATGAAAGTTTTTTTCCGCCGCATACATCTTTACTTAAGTTTCGCTGCCGGTCTGGTGATCCTTATTTGCTGTTTGACAGGTGCTATCCTGGTATTTGAGAAAGAGCTGCAAATGGCATTTAACAAAGACCGTTATTATGTAGAAGCGGCGGGAACAAAACTTTCTGCAGACAGTCTCGTTAGCAAAGTGAAACAAGGCTTTCCAGATGCAAAAGTCAATGGCATTAAATTATACGAAGCGGTCGGCCGCTCGACTGAGGTAAGTGTAGCATTTCCACCTAAAAAGGATGCGAAAGCAAAGCCCGAGGCACCAAAGCCAAAAGAAGGCGCCAAGCCGGCAGCACCGCAACGAAATCCAGGCTTTACCATTTTTATAAACCCCTACACCGGCCAGGTACTGGAAAAATATTCTTACAGCGAAACCGGTTTTTACACCGTATTTGCCTTGCACCGTTGGTTATTGGGCGGCAACGATAGCATTGGCAAACTGATCGTTGGCATCTCCACCTTGATTTTTCTTTTTATTCTCATCACCGGCATCATCCTTTGGTGGCCCAAGACAAAACGGATCATGATGCAGCGCCTGAAAATTAAGCGGACTGCGGGCTGGAAACGCATCAACCATGACATGCACCTGGTCTTTGGATTTTACAGCGCCATCTTTCTTTTCATTTTTGCTTTTACTGGGTTAGCATGGTCGTTTAAGTGGTTTGAAAACGGTATTTATAAAGTCACAGGTTCTTCTCCGAAACCACCTGCACCACCCAAATCAACCTATGTTGCTGACGCGAAAAAAATCTCTTTCGACAAGGCTTTAGCGGCTGCACAAACGGTTTATTCCGCTGCCGAATTTTATAATATCTCCCTGCCCAAAGATTCTTCTGAAGCGGTGAGTGTTTCCCTGCTTGGGCACGATGCCGCTCATGAATCGGCTATAAATTCCGTGTATATTGATCAGTACTCGGGTGCTGTATTGGGCAAGATGGCTTTTAGCGACAGGAGCCTTGGTGCACAAGTACGCTCCACTTTTAAGCCTGTTCATACGGGAAGCATTTGGGGTACGCCATCAAAAATCATTGCGTTTATTGTTTGTCTGTTAGGCGTCACGTTTCCCATTACCGGAACCATTATGTGGTACAACCGCACCCGGAAGAAATACAAAAAGGGAACAACCAAAGCGAAAGAGCTGGAAGAAGAGCTGGCTGATTAAGTACATCTACGCTATTTTTCATTTCCGGAAACCTTTTTAAACGGGGAATAATTGCTGTACTTGCGATTGCGGGTTTTTGCCATTAAATTGGTGTTTTAATCCCATACCAGATGAGTACTTATTACATCCATGACGGCCGTAATGAAGTGGGGCCGTTTTCAATTGATTTGCTGAAAAAGCAAAAGCTCACCCGCAACACACCAATCCGGCAGATGGGTACAGACAATTGGATGCCTGCTGAAAAATTAGCTCCTTTAAAAGGAGTTGTTACTCCAGGAAAAATTAAAAGACCACAAGATATTGTGCCTGTCATAAAAGACCGGGTGGCATACCTGAAAGAAAGAAGGCCAAAGGTTCTCTATGGAAGTCTTTTTTTGATTGCTCTGATTGCCGGCGTCTCCCTTTACACCGTTACAAAAACAGAGGCAAAGGCATTGTCACCGGTTGTTGTGCCTCGTCCGTCGGAGATAGTTGCCCGTTACTCAACACAGAGTACACCAACAGTAGTGGTGCTAAAAGAAGAAAAGAAACCACCTGTTGTTGCCGAAGACAAAGCAAAAGCAACCCGTTTACGCTGGAATAAATTGATCCATGCTGCCAATAGTAATTATGGAATTGGTTTTTTGGGTGGCATCAAAGACCTGAGTGTGGTTATCACCAACCGAACCGATTACCCCATTGATGAAGCGGTGGCGAAGATTACCTATATTAAATCAAACGGCAGCATCTGGAAAACAAAGTTGATTACTATTTATGGCGTGCCTGCCCACGATAGCAAAGAGCAATCTGTGCCGGATGTGGGAAGAGGGAAAAAAGTAAAAGTGAGCATTCAGAAAATCGTGAGTAAAAAGATGAAGTTCAGTTACACCGAAGGGCAGAAAATTAAAAGTCCCGACGATCCTTACGTCATTCAATAAAGCTTGTCCTTTCTGTTGATTAAGCCGTTCGCTTCTGCGAATGGCTTTTTTGTTTTTAGGGTTCGCCAGTTTACTTGTTCACGTGTTCACAAGTTATTGTTCTGAAACAATCTGTTGTAGTATTGTAAGCATTGATTGTCCTTTTTACCGGTAATGATGGGAAAAACGCAGGCTTAACAAGTGAACCTGTAAACCTTTATACACTCTACACCTCACAAGCTTCAGCGCTAACTTTCAACTGGTGTGCTTCTAATTTGGGAAGCGTGAAGGAAAAGAGACTCCCTTGCCCAACGGCACTTTCTATTTGCAGGCTACTTCCGTTTTTGGATAAGAATTCGTTGCAAAGCATCAAGCCCAAACCGGTACCGGTTTCACTGGAAGTGCCGGTG
>DASVSM010000412.1:0-3303 GCA_036388115.1 Flavisolibacter sp. | reverse complement strand
TTCGTTTCTCATTTGTCTTTTGTCTGATCTTTTTTTGATGATTCAACATTCCTTGTTCATCTGTTCTGCGGTTTATTACCTTCTCTGAAACTCCGGTGAACCAATGATAATACCCACTACCTGCCCCAGCATGCTGTTGTTGCCTTTTGCCAACACAATCTGCGGCTCACCGTTCTTTTTGCCACCCATCTTTTTAGCTCCCTTTCCGCCCTTCTCCATCATTTCATCACCTGCCCGGTCGTCCTGCGCTGCTGCTTTGGAAGTGGCTGTCTGGCCTGCGGCAAGATCTATTTTTTTCTGGAGTTCCGGGTCGTTCAGCAGCGGTGTCAGGCGCTTCACTGTTTCGTCAATATTGCGTTCGGGCATTAATATTTTGCTGTACACCCGCAGGGCTTCTTCGGCGCTTTCCGGCTCGCGGTTGTTGTTCAGGGCCATCAGGTCCACTTTTACACCGGCAATGCGGTTAGAGGCAAAGGCCAACCCGAAGTTCATGCGGTTGAGCAGCGAGCCGGTATTGATCCAATACTGTCCCCGGTCGGGGAAGCCGGTTGGGGCCTGGTAGTTATACAGGCGTTGCCCCATTTTGGTAACCCACTGGTATACCTGTACCGGCGCCACTATTTTTGCATCGGTGGCGCGGATGGCACTGATGGCCACTTCAAAAGGTGATTTTGTTTTTTCACGCAAGGCATTCTTTGTCCAGAATTCAGGTGCACTCACCATTGCAATAAGAACGTCTTTGATGCTGCCATCCTTCTCTGAATATGTTTTCGCCATCTTGTCTACGAGGCTTTGCGGAGGGGCATCGCTTACAAAACGCACAGCCAGTTTCCTGGCAATGAATTTAGCAGTTGATGGATGGGTTGCCAACAGGTGAATCAGCTTTTCGCCTTCTTCGTACCCGCCGCCGGCAGGGAAAGTAACGCCGAGTACTTTTTTCTCCCCTTTATCGTGCTTGTTGGCGGCAAAAAGGAAATTATCATCGTACACCACACCCATTTTTTCTAATCGTTTTTCGTTTGGCAGACGCCGGGGCGTGGTGCCGTATTCAATCACCGGGTTCAGGCTCCAGCCGGTTAAAATGCGGGCCGCCTGTGTTACATCGGTTTGTGTATAGCCACCGTCCACCCCCAGGGTGTGTAACTCCATAATCTCGCGGGCATAGTTCTCGTTCAGGCCCTGCATTTTGGGTTTTTTTATCTTGCCTTTTGCGTTGCGCACCAGGGCCGTGTCGGTGATGTTTCCCATCATGCGGCCTTCCGCTTTTTCCATCACCATCTCTCTTGCTTTTACCATTTTCTCTTGGCTCATGTTCATGCTCCCTTCATTTGCCGTGCTCTTATTATTGTCGAGATAGGTAAGCATGGCAGGAGACTTGGCGGTGGCCAATAGAAGCGTTTCAAACCTGCCTAAAACATTTGGACGGATGACATCCCTTTCATACGACGTGAGGTATTGCTGTATACCGCCTTTGCTGGCTGCCACGTTAAAATGGTTGAACCAGAAATCGGTAAGCACTTCTTTTAATTGATTATTGGCGTAGGCGGCGCGGAGGATCTTTTGGGCCGCTAACTGGCGCAGCAATTCCGCCTGCGGTTTCAGCCCGTTTTTTTGCATGTAGTCTTTAATGTCGTCTTTCGCGTCTTTCCTATCCAGGTTGGCCGAATCTCTTTCAATCACACCGGCCTGAATGGCCTGCCTTAATACCAGCCCGGCTCTTGGGTAGGTTTTTGCAATCTCTTCATTGGTCATTTTAAGCGATTCGTAACCGGCAATGGCAGCTTCCACTTTTTCATCTTGCAGGCTGGCATTTACCTGCTCCTCAAACCAGACTTCCAAACCGGTTTGGGTTATCGCCTCTATCTCACCGGGTTTTACACCAAAAGAAAAACGGGAAAGGAGATGTGCGGCCGCTTCTTTCTGGGTAAGCCCTGCTTTCTGGTACGGAAAGCGGTAGGGTGGGTAATCATCCTGCTTGTAATAAAAAGAAGAAAGAATAGCGCCTCCTGTTACAAGAAGGAAAATGTATGTAAAGGTTTGAAAGGCTTTTTTCATGTAGAACGATTGTAAGAATCAGTTTTAGTGAAGATAGAAAGCAGAGGATAGACTTTAGGGGACGGGAAATGTTTAACATGGCAAAGAATTTTCGGGCAGTCTGGGATAAATAATAAAAAATGAGAATAAATATTTTTATATATGTGTTTAATTACTACTTTTAGCAGAGCTCGGTGAGATATCTATTATCCTGTTTAATTCTTCTTTGATCCTTTCGTGTGATTGGTTCGCCTGAGTATTGAGAACGCATACTGCTACATCAAACTAAAACAACTGATATGGAACTTCTACCCCCCTCCTCCGGCAGACAAAATAGTGTGCCTGCAAATCAAAAAGATAATCTCACTGCTTGTAAATTACCCGTAGCGAACAGTAAATTTCGACATGTCCTTTTCCTATTCTTATTTTATTTACTATCGTTGGTTTCCCTTGGACAAGCGGCGTCGGGTTTAGTGCTTACTAATGCACAGCCCTCGGCCCTGATTGATTTTAGCGCAAATACACCGTCTTCTGCAGGTACAATTCCGCAAACGGCGTTTACGGCTGCAGGCTTCTCACCGGATCCGTCGACGTCAGGGAGGTTAAATTCAAATGCATGGGCATTCACTGGTTTCAGTGATGGCGCATTGGCCTTTGGCGGAACCAATACAACAGGAGATTATGCCCGAGGTTCGGCAAGTGCTGCTGTTTCAGGCGGTGGTCTATACGCCTATACAGGTGCCCCGGCTTCACTTTCCAATCCAACATTGATGATTCAGCCAATCGCAGCCGACTTTACGCCAGGAACAATCACCTTAAGAATCCAGAACAAGGGAACAACCAATATCACACAACTTGCTGTTTCCTATAACCTCTATGTGAGGAATGATGGCGATTGGGCCAACACCTTTAATTTTTCTTACTCTGCAAATAATTCAACTTATACACCTGTTGTTTCTTTAAACTATTCATCACCTGTAGCGCAGGATGCATCAGGATGGGTATTAGTCGGCTCATCGCCGTCAAGAACCACTTTAATTACAGGATTAAATATTGCTCCCAATGCGGAATATTATCTCAGGTGGTCAAGTGATGACGTTCCAGGTGGCAGTGGTGTAAGAGATGAACTTGGACTGGATGATATCACTATAGCAGCAACTTACGTAACTCCATCGCCCGGTTTATCCATTAACAATAGTTCCTTATCGGAGGGTAATAGCAATACCAAAAATTATTCATTTACAGTTAGTATTTCATCGCCGGCGCCTG
>DASVSM010000411.1:0-13891 GCA_036388115.1 Flavisolibacter sp. | reverse complement strand
GGTTGCCAACTATTCCGAAAAGATTACGAGCGATTCCGGCCGTTTTGAATTGACACAAATACCAAAAGCTGAAAAAGAAACATTGGGCGCAGGTGTTTTAACTGCTCCTGTTGTTAACAAAGCAGATAACACATCGTCTTTTGCTTACATTTTAAAAGTTTATCCACAAGGGCAGCCACGTAATTATGAAGATGCAAAAGGTTTGGTGATCAATGATTACCAGGCTGAATTGGAAAAGCGGTGGGTAGCGGAGTTAAAGAAGAAATATCCTGTAACAGTGGATGAAAAGGTGTGGAGCGATTTGGTGAAAAATTACAAGTGATAAAAGAAGAAACAACGATCATTGCCCTGAGACATCAGGGCTTTTTTTATGCAACGGCCTAACTTCACTGCTGATTATGGAAGCGATCATTTTTTGCGGCATACAGGCGTCGGGTAAAACCAGCTTTTACCTGGAGCGCTTCCTCCATACACACGTTCGCATTTCGCTTGATCTTTTCAACACAAGAAGAAAAGAACTTTTGTTCCTGGAAACCTGTCTTTCATTGCAGCAACGTTTTGTTGTTGACAATACCAATCCAACCCGAAAAGACAGAAGTATTTATATCCTGCGGGCTAAAGAGCGCCGCTTCAAAGTAACGGGCTACTATTTTCAATCGGTAGTTGCTGATTGCATTAAACGAAATGCAGGCCGCACAGGAAAGGCAAAAATTCCTGTTCCGGGCATTTATTCAACCAAAAAGAAATTGGAAGAGCCTTCATTTGATGAAGGCTTTGATGTGTTATACAAAGTAACGTTGGAAGATGGCGTGTTTAACGTGTCTGCTTTATCCGCACACACCGATCAATAGTAATAGAATTGAAAAGGACACGTTCATTCCGTGTATTAATTACGGTGATTGACTAACAACCGAGACTATGAAGTCTTCCTGGTCATCGGTCATAGTATCGGGTTCCATTAACCGTCCTTGCATCTGTATCTGCACTTTGTTGGCAACAGCACAATGTTTTCGTACCTTCTAAAAAAATAACTATGCCTGAAAGCAGGAACCGCCCCGGACATCTTCACCAAAAGAAAGCTGATATCCCTTCAAAGCAACGGGTAAAAGGAAGGGCAATATGGGCTATTCTGTTTGCCGTTTTTGGTTTTCTCATCGCTCTTTTTGCTGCTGGTGAAAACTATGTGGTGTTAGGTATTGTTACGGCAATAAGCACCATCACCGGTTATGTTATTGGTAAGAATATGGAGAAAAATGCTGCACATAAAGTGTGAACAGCAAAGAGCAAACGGGAATTGGCAATGCGCACCTCTTTGCAAGCTAACCAGTTCATCATAAATAAACTTCAAATTATTAAAAGCAGATACAAAATAAGAGAGGCTTCATTTGCCATCATTGCACATTCCATCGATTGCGAATAATAAACGTTGCAAGCATAATACGCATAAGCTCTATCGATACTCCCAGGTAAAGCGCTGTTAGTCCCACTATCTCGCTTTCCTGTTCCATCAGTTCACCATCACTTGTCATCAGTTCGCACACCATTGCAAAAAGGGTTTCCCGGAAACTTTCGCTTATCAATGGCGCACTATGTTCAATCAAGGTTCTTGAGCCAAATGTTTTTAATAAGACAATGGCTTTTTCTGCCAGTGGCTGTAATTCCTGTTGCCCGAATTTTTCGCTCAGCAAAAGCATACGGGAAAGATGCTCAATATGCCGGTTAAGCACGGGCTTTCCGCTGTGCCGAAGGCAGCCAAACAAGATGGCAACGGCCGCCTCCTGTTCGTTGTTGAGCGTTTCCGGCGGACTAATGAAATCATTCATGAAGGAAAATTAATGGAAATAAGCGACGGAAAGAACGGTCCTGTCTGGAGCCAAAATTCAAAAGTGCAACGTAAAAGAGGTCTTGCATGCGGGCCGCCTTTTTGAATTTTGACTTTTTACTTTTGACTTATCGCCCCCGGACGATTTTTTGCTGAATCTTTGCCGCATGAGTATCCGAATTTTTATCACGGGAGGAACCTTCGATAAGGAATATAACGAACTGACCGGGCAGCTTTATTTTAATGATTCGCACTTGCCGGAAATGCTCGACCTGGGTCGCAACCTTGTTCCGGTAGAGGTAAGAACGCTCATGATGGTAGATAGCCTGGAGATGACGGCTGAAGACCGGGAGCTCATTGCAGATCATTGCAAAAAAAGTAAGGAGGCCAGGATCATTATTACCCATGGCACCGATACCATGGCCGAAACCGCAAGGCTGTTGGCACAGAAAGTAACCGATAAAACAATTGTTATTACCGGTGCCATGGTTCCGTATAAATTCGGTTCGTCCGACGGGCTGTTCAATCTCGGAAGCGCTATGGCTTTTGTACAAACATTACCCCCTGGAGTATATGTTGCCATGAACGGCCGTTGCTTTAATGGGACCAATGTTCGAAAAAACAAGGAAACCGGCGTTTTTGAAGAACTGGAGTAAGCCCCTTCAACAGTTACTTCTTTTTGTATAATCATCTTTTGCCACAACCATGCACATTAATATCGAATTCAAAGCGACCCATGCATCCATTGCCGACGCTGAAAGAAAGCTTGCAGCGCTTAACCCATTATTTGTGGGAGAAGACCACCAGGTGGACACTTATTTCAACGTGCCCAACGGCCGTCTCAAATTAAGGGAAGGCACCATTGAACATGCTTTAATTTTTTACCAACGAAGCAATTCCGCTTCTGCCAAACAATCGGATGTTACCCTTTACCAGCACAAGCCGGATGCCGCATTAAAAACCATTCTTGCACAATCAATCGGCATCAAAACCATCGTCGACAAGAAGCGAAAGATCTATTTCATCGATAACGTCAAGTTTCATTTTGACCGGGTAACAGAGCTGGGAGAATTTGTAGAAGTAGAAGCCATTGATAAAGACGGGAGCATTGGCATTGAAAAATTAAAAGAACAGTGTCGCTATTACCAGCATCTGTTAGAAGTTCAGGATACTGACTTTATTGCTGAGTCGTACAGCGACCTGCTGCTGGCAAAAAAATCCTCATTTGCGTAAACCGTTCCAGCAATGGAAATAATAAACGGCTGACTTTCTACCATTTAGCAGGTCCCCGCTTTCTGGCATATCTTTTTAAGTAATCCTGCAAAAGGAAGCCATGAAAAAAGGAAGTAAATACGTTGAACCAGAATTGTCGGACCTGACGGTTGATAAACTCTTGGAAGAGAGCACACCCGAAGTGAACGGCCATTATGTACCCGATGAAGATGAAGAAGACGAGGATGATACGGAAGATGATCTGATCCTTGGAGATGAGGATGAACTGCAAGGCGATGAAGAGGAATTTGAAGTGGACATTGATGATGCGGACATAGACGATGTAGATGATGATGACCTGGTACTGGATGCAGATGACGATGTTGATGACGACGAAGATGAAACCAAGCTTTAATCAGTAGTCTTTTAATCAGTAGTCTATAGTTGTAGAAAGGCTGCACACAAACTGTGCGGCTTTTTTCGTGTATCAGATTAATTTTGCGAGCCGCTGCGCATCCCTTACCGCATGGGCATGAATGTCATTGTTGAAGTAGGCCCATACGGTATGTCCTTCTTTCTTCCAGGCCTTACATTTTTTTGCATAGCGCTGAAGTGTTTCATCGCTGTAAGACGAAGCATATAATTCCGTTGGTCCGTGAAAGCGGACATAAATATTCTTTGCAGTGACTATTTCAGAATAAGGAAATATGTTCCCCGACTGTGAGATCACCAGGCCAACATTATATTTTGTCATGAGGGTGAGGCTGTCTTCCTGCAGCCATGTTTCGTGACGCACTTCTATCACAAACTCATAGGCCTTGTATTGGAATTTCAACAGCCGGTAGAAGTGCTCCGCAACATCGTAATTAAACCGGAGCATTTCAGGAAGCTGAATAAGCACAGGACCCATTTTGCCCTTCATGTGTTCAAATATGGAAAAGAAACGCTCCAATGGTTCTTCAGGGTCTTTCAGCTTTTTCATGTGAGTGAGATAACGGCTCATCTTGGGGCAGAAAAGAAAATCATCCGGCACCAGCGACAGCCACTTTTTTACGGTTTCTTCCGACGGTAAACGATAGAAGCTTCCATTGATCTCCGTTGTTGGAAAAATGCCCGCATAATAAGGCAGCCATTTAGTGGCAGCCAGTTTGTGCGGATAGAAAACGTCCTTCCAATGCTGGTAGCTCCAGCCCGATGTTCCAACATGAATTATTGCCGCCACGCTCTTAACAAAATAAATTTCAGACCATACAACGTATAGGAGTTGATGAGCGTCATTTAAAACGATAATCCTTGAAAAAATGATTCAACTTTTTACGAAGCGTTCCGCAATTGTGGTGAAAGAAGAAAAGCCGATGCCTTCACTTTTGGCTTGCCTGGTTTTCGATTTTATTGGCTATGCCTCGTATGCCGTTCCTTTTTTTGGTGAGTTTTTAGATGTGCTTTGGGCGCCGGTTTCAGCTATTATTTTCTGGAAGATGTTTGGCTTTCGCAAAGGATTTTTTGGTGGTGTGTTCAGCTTTATGGAAGAGCTGATGCCCGGACTCGACTTCATCCCGACGTTTACCATAAACTGGGTCCTTCTTTACTTCAAAAAGAATAAGGAAGCCTTGTCCGTAAAACCTGTGGTCAGGTTATAACCTCCACTAAGCCTAATTGCTTATTTATCACCACAAATTGCGCCGTAAAACCCGGCGCAATTTTGCCATAAAGGTGTTCCGTCTTCAATGCCCTTGCCGGGTAAAGTGAGCACATTCGCAACGCTTCTTCTACCTCAATTCCTACTTCAGTTACCAGTTTATAAAAGGCATCGTGCATACTGATGGCAGAGCCGCTGAGTATACCATTACATTCGTATTTATCGCCGGCCCTGTAGTGCTGGTATGGCCCTTCCGTTGTTTCTGTTACGGCATCAGTGATGGCAAACAGCCGTTCGCCCATCAATTTCTTTGCGATAGCAATCATGGTAAAGTCTACATGATGCCCATCCGGAATGATACTGGCGGCAACTTCCGACCGTATCAAAGATGCACCTACAAGGCCTGGTTCCCGATGGTGCAAAGGACTCATGGCATTGTAAAGATGTGTTACTGCAGTAATACCGTGTTTAAACGATTGCACACACTCTTTATAGGTAGCATTGCTGTGCCCGGCAGAAAGAATGATGCCGTATGATAAGATCAGGCTTATCACTTCTGCACTGCAAACTTCAGGTGCCAGCGTAATGGTTTTTATCACGTCTTTACCGTATGCTAAAAGATCGGCCGCTTCTTCTGCTGTTGGTGAGTGAACAAGGGATTCGATATGCGCACCACGCTTAACAGGATTGATCCAGGGACCTTCAAGATGCAGGCCATAAACACCTTTTCCACCACCTTTCCAGTAGGCCCTTACGGCATCGATGGCTATTTTAAAAACATCAATGGTATTGGTAGCAAGTGTTGGCTGGAAAAGACAGGTACCTTCTTTTGAAAATACATCGTGCATGGTTTGCAACGTATCGGCAGTTGGATAAACAGATAAGAGTTTACCGGCAGCACCATACACCTGGAAGTCAATAAAAGCAGGTGCTACAAAGGTTTCTGCATCTTCTTTTACAAACACATTACCGGATGGTTCAATAGCCTGGATGATCCCATCCTCGATAATGATGTCGTGATTGTAAAGCCAGTCGGTTCCTGTAAAAATCTTTTCTGCGGTTATGGTCCTTTGCATGTTATAAAAATAAGGCAATGACTACTTTAAAATGGTGCTATCGGTCCCAAACCGCAATAGCATTAGATGCAATGGCGCATCAACGCTATTGCCTTACTTTACATTTCAAATAGATAGTAAGGTAACTAGCAGGTATCCTATTTTACCCTTACCAGCATTAGTTTATTTAACTCGTTCTTTCGTGTAGCAGGATTTATGAAAGGAAGTTGCATAGTCGTGATCTCGTAATCATTTTGTTCCAATGATTCCATCACGGGAAGTCCTTTTTGCCTGAGCTCTTCGAGTCCCCGGCTATCTGTCATGATCCAGACAGGTGATGGCTGGAGCAGCACGCTGTCCATAAATTCTTTTCGTAATTCACTCGTGTAAAAGTTATAAGAAGAACTATAAATGCCCGGCCAGAAGTAAACCCGTTTTGCGTCTACTTTTCCTTTCGTTGTAAATGCTAATTGATTGCCTCCCTGGTAGGTTAAAAGTTGAGGGTAAAAATTTGCATTCAATAAATAGAAGACAAGAAGCGACGTGATGACGGAAGCTCCAATGATTTTTTGCAGGGCTGATTTTACCCGCAAAAGAAACGATACACTAAAGCCAAGCACGAATAAAAAGCCAAAGATGGCGAAGGAGTTGACCATTGGAAAGGCCCATACATTTACAGCACCTGTAATTAACAGGCACAAAACACAGATAACAATTTGTGTGATGAGAAGCCCTCTGAGGCTTTTGCCTTTTTCTCTTTGTTCAACCAGGTAAGAAGCAGTTAATACCGCAGAAGCAGGAAAAATGATATTGAGGTAATGCGGAAGCTTGAACCCGGAAAAGCTGATCATCAGGGCCATTACAGCGAAGGTTGATATCGTCAGCCACTCGCAACTTCTGCTTGTAAAGCTTTTCAACCGTTTAAAGAAAGCAATGAAAGCAAGGATGCTCCATGGTGCAAATGCCCACAGAAAAGAATGAAAGAAAAAGAAGTAGTCATTCTTTGCATCGGCGCCAAAAGAATCCCCCTGGAAACGTTCGAAGTTCTGCTTCCATAGAATGAAGGCAACACCGGAACGGCCACTTTTTCCACGAATCACTTTCTCCGGATGCAAATCATATTGCAGGTAGTAACAATAAACAACAGGGGAAACAAAAAGTGCAAAAGAAAGCAGCAGCACAATTAATTGCGGATGATAAAAACTCTTCCAGTCTTTTTTGTAAAGGATGTAAAAGAAGATACCAACAGCCGGTGTAAAAACAGCAATGTGTCCTTTGGTGCAAAAACCAAGTGCCAATCCAAGTGCAGCGCCGATGGCATTCACCAGCTTTTTGTTGTTTACCCAGTCTACCAGTTGCCAGGTAGCAAAAATGATGGAAGCGGTGAGGATCGCATCCATCCGCACATCATTATTAGCAAGAATGTACGCAAATGCGGAAGCAACAATCAGTGCAGCCAATCTTCCTGTTTCGTTAGTGTATAAACTTCTCCCTAAACGATAAGTAGAATACGTTCCAAGAAGGGTAAACAGGAACGATGGCAATTTATATGCAAAGCCTGTAACGCCAAAAATGGAATAACTGAAAGCTGACAACCAAAAATGAAGATGCGGCTTATCCAGGTAGTCTTTTCCATGATCCACCAGGCTTACATAATCTCCCGTAAGGTACATGCGAAGCGCAATGTTGGAATGGTGCGCAGAGTCATTGTCCATCAAGGGAACAAACAACCCAATGATGTAAAGGAGCCCTAAAAAAGAGAACAGCAAAATATATTGCGAACGCGAAAATACTGTCGGCTGCACAGAGGAATTTTGCGACAAAGTAACCGCTGATTAGCTGGATTTGGGAAAGATTAACAGGATTGTTCGGTACGAAGTTTACTACTGCTACTGACAATCGCCAAACCAAGTATATCTATTACTTCTTTCTATTGACTGTTTTGGACAAACTGCTTCAACTGTTGCACCAATTCCTTTACTTTCTGCTCAATCAAATTCCTTACGTTTCTGAAATCTTCTTCATTCATATTCCTGGGATCGGGAATATGCCAGTCGATGAATTGTTTGGCCGGCATCCAGGGGCAGGCATCGCCACAACCCATAGTAACGACAGCGTCAAACGGTGCCTCCGCTTTTACTTCATCCAACGATTTTGAACTATGCGAAGAGAGATCATATCCCAGGTCCTTCATCGCTGCAATGGCTTTTGGATTGATGACACCGGATGGTTTTGAACCGGCGCTGAAAGCTGTCACTCCATCGCCTCCGTGCATCATGGCAAAGGCCTGGCTCATCTGGCTTCGGTTACTGTTCTCAACACAAACAAATAAAATTTTGATGGGCATATTATTTCATTAAACGATAAAGAAAGACGGCTGAAAGACTACCGGCAAGCGGCGCCGAAAGGTAAATCCAAACATGCTGTAAATGCCCCGATGCCAATGCCGGCGCCAGTGAACGTGCAGGGTTCATGGAGGCTCCGCTGACAGGACCTGCAAACATGGCCTCCACCGCTACGATGGCGCCTACTGCCAATGCCGCTACCATGCCTTTTTCTTTTCCTCTTTCCGACACATGCAGCACTGTGAGCATGAGAAATAGTGTAAGAAAAAATTCCAGCACCCACGATTGTAGGGCAGTACCCGAGGGAAGTGTTGCGCCTAAATAGACCGAAGCCGGGAACAGGATCTTTAAAGCGAAACTGGCTGCCGTGCCACCGGCCAACTGGCTGATGGTGTAAGGAAGTACTTCCTTTACCGGAAACGTTTTGTGCAGGGCAAATGCAAGGCTGACAGCAGGATTGAGGTGTGAACCCGACCTTTCGCCAAAGGTAAAAATCATGGCCATCACGATAAGGCCAAACGTGATAGCAACACCGGCATGGGTAATGACGCCATTGTGAAGTTCATTGACAACGGCTGCGCCGGTGCCGCAAAAAACCAATATAAACGTACCCATAAATTCAGCCATGTACTTCTTCACACGATCTCTTTTTTCATGAGAGTTGCTGACGATGGGCAGATAGAAGCAAACTCCGATGTTTGCCCGATAAACGCAGGTGCCTCAGAACGGTTGATAACAACATAACCCCTTCTTTCAAAAAAGCTTGCGGCCGTTGTGGTTAAAAGGTAAATGGCGCAAATGCCTTTTTCTTTTGCAGCCCTTTCAAGGAAAGTAACCAACTGTTCGCCATAACCGCTTTGCCGTTTGGAATTTTCAACGCTCAGGCTTCGTAAAAGTGCTGTGTTGCCATCGTGTTCCATACCAATTGTCCCGATGATCGTACGGCCGTCTTTCAATACATACAAAAGAACATTTTCACTGATGTCTTCTACGGGGAGGCTTGCCGTTTGCAAATGTTGCAAAACAGCTTGTTTTTCTTCTTTTGAAACAGGTAAAATTATTGACATGGCGGATGATTAAAAAGAAAAGGAGACGCAGTGGCGCCTCCCCAAAAATCAGCAACAACCCCAATCAGTGATCGTGCAGCATCCGCTGTCTGTTGTGCAGCAAGTGGGGTCGTTTTGAACTTTAATGTTTGTGTTCATGATTTTGTATTTATTGGTTAAGAAATAAGCTAACAGTTGCAGGCCTTTTCATTCTTTGCTTTCAGGTTGTTGAAAAGACTATTTAAATCACCAGTGAATTTTTCAAAGGCTTTCCAGTTAATGCAATAGCAGGAACGCGGACCGTCAAGTGTTCCATCTATCAGCCCGGCATTTTTTAATTCCTTGAGGTGTTGCGATACAGTTGACTGCGCCAATGGTAGTACCTCTACAATCTCCCCACAGATGCATTCGTTCTTTTGCGCCAGCACTTTTAAAATAGCAATCCGTGCCGGGTGGCTTAACGCTTTGGCAAACTCTGCCAGCTCCTGCTCCTTCTTTCCAAACTCCTCTTTTTTGTGAAACGCCAATTGATCTATTTTATATCGTAAATATACGATGATAGAATTCACACAAACAAATTTTTTGTGATGTGCGCATTAAAGTTTTGTGGATGATCGTAGTGACCTTTGTGTCCGTTATGTTTCGTCAGGTGGAGTACAACGAACACGAAGGGAAGCTTACAGTTTTAGGAGTCTTTCAATGGCTGCATCCAGCGTTTCTTCTTTCTTGGAAAAACAAAAGCGCAACACCTGGTTGTTGACATCAGTTTGGTAAAAAGAAGCTACCGGAATAGTTGCTACACCGAATTTTTCTGTGAGATGAATAGCAAACTCTTTTTCTGTTTGGTTAGATAAACCTTCGTAAGAATAGATCTGGAAATAACTGCCGTGCGTAGGCAGCGGTTTCAGTCTGGTTTGGCTCATGCCGGCCTGAAAATAGTCTCTTTTCTTTTGCAGGAAAGAACCAAGCTCAGTGTAGTTCTCTCGTTTATGCAGAAAGGCCGCCAGGGCCACTTGCTTTGGTGTATCGGAAGTAAAGGCATTGAACTGGTGAATCTTCCGGAACTCTTTCATCAGGAACTCTGATGCAATGCAATAACCCAGTTTCCACCCGGTGCAGTGATACACTTTTCCAAAGGAGAAACAAACAAAGCTTCGCTCCAGCAGGTCGGGATATTTCAAAATGCTTTCGTGCTGGTAACCATCAAAGATCAGGTGTTCATATACTTCATCGGAGATGATGATGATTTGTGTATCCTTTACCAACCCTCTTAATGATTCAATATCGTTAGCCGATAAAACCGCACCGCTTGGGTTGTGCGGCGAGTTGATCATAATGGCCCTTGTCTTGTCTGTGACCCTTCTTTTTACTTCCGCCCAATCAATTTTATACTCGGGAAAAATTAGCTGAATCGTTACTGCTTTTGCACCGTTCAATTCTATGGCCGGAATGTAGCAATCGTAAGCCGGTTCAAATACAATCACCTCATCACCCGGTTGCAGTATCGTGGTTAATGCCGTATATAATGCATACGTACCGCCGGGGGTTACCGTGATTTGTGTATCGGGGTTGATTCTATTTTGGTAGAGAAATTCAGCTTTCTCCGCAATGGCTTCCCGCAGGGGAACATAACCGTTCATATGCGTATATTGATTGTAGCCGCTACGCATGGCATCAGCTACCAACGCAATTAATTCTTCGCTCATTGGAAAATCGGGAAAGCCCTGGCCAAGGTTAATGGCATTATGCTGGGTTGCCAATACGCTCATGGTTGTAAAAATGGTAGTACCAACATTGGGCAGCTTGGAAACAATCATGGTAAAAGGGAAATTTCTTGTTTTAATTTTTGTGGTAAACTATGGAACACTAAGTTATAGGAAGCATCAATCCATTGCAGGAGTTGCTTGTCCCCAACGCTGCCATCAGCAACAATCGTGTTCCAGTGTTTTTTGTTCATATGATAGCCGGGTAATACGCAGGGGAAACTGTCGCGAAGCTGCTCTGCTTCCTCCGGATCGCATTTGGCATTGAACCGTAACGGAGTTGCATCAAGTGATGCCAGCAGGAACATCTTTCCACCAACTTTAAAAACCAAATTATCCGGGCCGAAAGGAAGAGTTTCCGTTACGCCTTTTTTGGCAAGGCAATATTGTTGAAGGGTTTCAATGTTCATGCGGAGAGTATAGCGGTGGCCTCAATTTCAATTAAATACTCGGGGCTTACCAGACCTTTTACTTCTATCATAGAAGTACATGGCTTGATTTGAGCGAAGGCTTCCCCATGTGCCCTGGCGTATTCATCAAATAGTGAAATATCGGTGACAAACATTCTTGTACGAACAACATCTTTCATCGAAGCGCCGGCACTGACCAGTGCTTTTTCTATTTTTTGAAGGATGTATTTCGTTTGTTCGTAAGGATTGTTTTTGCCAACCACATTTCCGCTTTCATCTGAAGAAACGGTGCCGCTGACTTCAATGTGATTGCCCACTTTAACGGCACGGCTGTAACCGACTTTGTCTTCCCAAATGGCGCCGGAGCTGATGTTGATACGCTGACTCATACATCTGCCTTGCGCAATGTTTTGATTTCGACGTTTTCTTTCTTGATCAGCGGTTCGCAGTGAAAGCGAAGCAGGATCTGCGTCAGCGTGATCACATCTTTCTGACAATATTCCACAATGCGCTCCACATCTTTTTCAATCCAGTAAACAGAATTTACCATGCTGCCGTCTATATCATCTTTGGGAGAAGGAATACCAAGCACTTTCGCCAACAATTTTAAAGAAGTAAAACTTTTGTAGTCACCAAACTTCCAAAGCTCCATCGTATCTAAATGACGGACTTCCCAGGGCTTGCGACCGGAAATTTTTAAGGCTTCCGGAATCTCAATGCCATTGATCACCATGCGGCGACAGAGATAAGGATAATCGAATTCTTTCCCGTTGTGCGCACATAAAAATTTATCGGCGCTGCCGCTCCAGCCTTGCAGCATGTTGGCAAAATCCAGCAGCAGTTTTTTTTCATCGTTGCCGGAGTAAGATTTGATCACGAGCTTTCTATCTTCGCCAGCTCCCTGAATGCAACCGCAGGAAATGCAAATGATCTTTCCAAATTCTGCATAAATAGCAGCACGGGGATAAACGACTTCAGGCGTTTCTGTCTCAGGATTTTTAATGAGGTAACGGGTTTTGTGGTCCCATAACTCTTTCCATTCCTGGTCCATCTCCTCATACGTTCCGTGTTGCGAAACGGTTTCTATATCAAGAAATAAAATGTTATTGAAATTCATATGCTAGGTGGTGAGTTGTCAGTGGTGAGTTTTGATCCTTCATTACTAATCATTCCACACAATATTTTAAACGTTTTAATCAATTTTTCACCTAACAACTGCGTGCCAGTTGTTGTACAATAGTTCAAATCTACGGCAACATCCAATGCGGTGTCAACTTCTATTACCGATCCCCTGGAAATTTCGAAGAAACGTTTTCTTTCTTGAAATGACTTTGGGGAACAACCTTCGGCCACATTCAGGTGTGTTGAAAGAGCAGCTCTTCTGATTTGTGATACCATCGCAAACTTTTCTTCTGCGGGAAAAGACCTAGTAACCTTATAGCACTGTAACACAAATTCTTTTGACGCGTTAAAAACATCGAGTTTTGTATGAGCAAGCTGTAAGAACATAGCAGTAGTTTATACTAAGTTAACAAACTCACCATTGACAATTCACAACTCACGAATCATAAAAACTTTTCCCCTGTATTCCGTTTTACTTCCGCTACATATTCCTTAATATCCTGCTCTTTCTCCTTCCTGCAAATAAGCAGAACGTCTTTTGTATCGGCAATGATAAAGTCTTCCAGCCCTTGCAGTACCACCAGCTTGTCATCCGGTACATTTACCACACATTTAGCCGTATCAAACACAATCACCTTATCGCCGGCAACCGCGTTTTCAAAATAATCTTTCTCCATGTTCTCCCAGGCGCTGTTCCAGGTTCCAAGGTCGCTCCAGCCAAAGGAAGAAGGAATGACATAAACATTGTTTGCCTTTTCCATTACGCCAAAGTCAATAGAGATATTGGAGCATTGCGGGTAGATGGTTTCGATGACTGCTTTTTCTTCAGGCGTGTTCAGCTTCTCTTCTTCCGCAACAAAAAGCTCGTACATCTCCGGCATGTGCTTTTGAAAAGCATCCAATCCGTTCTTCGTTTTCCAGATAAAAATGCCAGAGTTCCAGAGAAAATCGCCGCTTGAAAGAAAGGTTTTTGCCAATTCCAGGTTGGGTTTTTCGGTGAAGGTTTTCACCTTGTGCACTCCCGGTGTGGCCGGCGCATCTTCGTGCTGAATATAGCCGTAGCCTGTATTGGGATAAGTTGGTTTTATGCCGATTGTTACCAGTGCATTAAAATGGTTCACAAACTTCAGGGCATCGTTGCATACTTCTAAAAACCGGTCTTCCTGCAAAATCAGGTGGTCCGCCGGCGCAATGATCAGCGACGCTTCCGGGTTGATCTTTTGCAGCTTGAACGAGATAAAAGCTATGCACGGTGCCGTGTTCTTCCGGAATGGCTCGCCAATAATATTTTCAACAGGCAATTGCGGTAGCTGCTCTTTGGTAATACCCAAATATTCGTTGGCCGTTACTACGTAAATATTTTCAGCCGGTATCATACGGGCAAAGCGGTCATAGGTCTGTTGGATCAGTGTTCTTCCTGCGCCTAAAATGTCTAAAAACTGCTTTGGATAACCAACCCTGCTGATTGGCCAAAACC
>DASVSM010000410.1:0-2222 GCA_036388115.1 Flavisolibacter sp. | reverse complement strand
AGTCAACTCCAGCAAGCCCAAAGGCTTTACTGTTTCCACCATCTCACTTTGCCTGCTTCGGAGCAGTACATCTCCTGTAACAGATTTGTATTCGCCCTGCAGATCTTTCAACTCACTTGTTGCCTTGCCAATTCTGCGAATTGTTTTATCGGCGTTGTGACCATTATAGATATAGACAACGGCTAAAGCTGCCAGGAAGAGGAAAAAGGGCACCTGTCTTACGATGGATTGATAACTCAGCCACCGGTTCAACTTAAACACCTTCTTTTTATTCTCCATTCTGAATTTGGTTAACTGTTATCAATAGATCCGGATCTTATATTTTCTCGGCCACCCGAAGCTTTGCGCTTCTTGACCGTGTATTTCTTTTTGTTTCTTCAACTGTGGCAACAATCGGCTTCTTGTTTACCAGCCTCAATGGGACCGTTTTTTCCGTTGTTACAAAAGGATTCTCATCTTCCTCTTCACTGAATGTTCCCTTCTTAAAAAAAACTTTCACCAACCTGTCTTCAATGGAGTGAAATGTGATGATGGCTGCTCTTCCGCCAGTCTTTAAAACAACCGGAAGTTGTTCCAACATTTCTCTCAGCGCACCAGTTTCATCATTTACTTCCATTCGTAAGGCTTGAAAAACCTGGGCGAAATATTTATTCGGATTGCCCTTTACAATCTCACTCACGGCATTCTTGAATGCTTCAATGGTTTGCAACTGTGCCACCTTTCGTTTTTCAACAATCGTCTTTGCCAGCGTTTTCGAATTCGTCACTTCACCGTACTGTTCAAAGAGCTTGTGCAGTTCGGTTTCACTGTATGAGTTCAAAATTGTGGCTGCCGTCTTTTCCTGCCGCTGGTCCATCCGCATATCCAGCGCTGCATCAAAACGGGTGGAGAAACCACGACTGCCTTCATCAAACTGGTGACTGCTGACTCCCAGGTCAGCCAGAATTCCGTCGACTTCTTTTATTCCATTCAGTCGCAAAAAGCGCTGGATGTAACGAAAGTTGTGCGGAACAAAAACAACCCGCGAATCATCCGGTAGGTTTTGTTTTGCATCGGCATCCTGGTCGAAGGCCACGAGCTTTCCATCATCATTCAGCTTTTCGAGAATGGCTTTTGAATGACCACCTCCACCAAATGTGCAATCCACATAGATCCCCGATGGATTAATGTTCAATCCTTCCAGCACTTCATTTAAAAGGACAGGAACATGATAAGCGGAGGAAGATGCTATGTCAGCTTTTTCCTTCATCTTACTTCGGCTCCCCTCCCATTACTTTCTGCGCCAGCGCACTGAACTGGTTTGGCGAATAATTATCAAAGAACTCCTGGTAGGCCTTTTTCGACCAGATCTCTATTTTATCAACTCCCGATGTCAGCACCACATCTTTTTCAAGGCCGGCATACTCTCTCAGGTTTGGCGGAAGCAACAAGCGACCCGCCGAATCGATCTCCACTTCTGTTGCGCCGTTTAAAAAAAAACGGACGAAACTCCGCACCTCCGGATCAAAAGTGTTTAAGGCACTGATCCTGCTGAAAACCGGCTCCCAGCTTTGCTTTGGGTAAAGGCTGAGGCATTTTTCAAAGCCACGGTTGATGACAAAATGTGTATTTTCACCCTCCGGCAGTTGCTTTTTTAAGCCAGCCGGAAGCAGAAAGCGACCTTTTGTGTCCAACGTAACTTCAAACTCGCCGAGGAAACCTGCCATTATCAGTTGGTTAGGAAAAGAAGTTTAAGATTTGACACAAAATAACACTTTTTACCACTTTCGTCCGGCAATTTCGGACGGTATACTTATCCACTATTGGCTTTTTCGATGAAAGCCTTTATGCGACTACGTTTCACGCTAAAAAGTATTCGACGAAAGTTTTTTCAATGTGAATAGCCTGTGGATAATGGTGGATAACCTAGCTGTAATGCACATTCATCTTTAAATAAATGCCGCAGTTAGCCGCATGACAATAGAACCTGATAAAATCCTGATACAGGATTATACGTATGATCTACCGAATGAGCGAATTGCTCATCGTCCATTAGCACAAAGGGATGCTTCCAAGCTTTTGGTGTATAAAAGTGGGAGAACCACAGATGATCATTTTTATAATCTGCCTGAACACCTCCCCGCAAATAGTCTGCTGATCCTAAACAACACAAAAGTGATTGCCGCCCGAATGCTTTTTAAAAAGAGCAGCGGCGGTGTGATCGAAATCTTTTGTCTGGAACC
>DASVSM010000409.1:0-1929 GCA_036388115.1 Flavisolibacter sp. | reverse complement strand
GAAGGGCTGCGCAAAAAGCAGGCTTGCAAGCAGGCGATATCATCACTGCCATAGGCGATTACAAGATAGCCTCTATGGAAAGCTATATGCAAACCTTAGGAAAGTTTAAGAAAGGAGATAAAACAATTGTTAGTTACACCCGTAAAGGACAGGGTTTTGTAACTACTGTTGAGTTTTAGTAGTTTAACCGTATCAAGCTATCGTTATGAAATTCACCCTGGATAACAAAGATCTGACGGATGGCTTTTTTGAAGAGACCAAACTGCTGGGCATCATGGCTCCTATTAAGGACTATATGTTTTGCTGGCAGGTAAATCAATTGATGGGTATCGACTTCCGCATCAACAACGAATTGGAAATTCAGTTAAAGAAAAAAGGCCGCAACTATTTTTTTGCCCTTTACGAATATGCGCAGCCGTCAACCTGCCTGATGCACTACCTGTATAACAACCAGCATGATGGTGAATATTTATTGCCGGAATTCAAGCACCTGGATTTTTTGTGGCTGCTGAAAGATGACTATGTATCGGATGAATTTGTGAACAACCTCGTTTATTCGCTCAAGTCAATTAACGGTGTACAGTTGGTGCTGGAGTTAACCAACGAAAAAATAAAGAACAAGGAACACCTGGTGTTTTAATCATTCAAAAGGTCGTTCGCAACAACAAGACTCCGATTTTTGCTTTTGAATTTTTGACGTAACCTTCTAACCTCTTTTTTATGAATCCCTGGCAGGAAATGGACAACACACTTTACCGCAAGTTTCAATTCAAGGATTTCAGCGAGGCATTTGCATTTATGACACGGGTGGCCATGATGGCCGAAAAAATGGACCATCATCCCCGGTGGACCAATGTGTGGAATACAGTAGAAGTATGGCTGAATACGCACAGTGCCGGCAATGTTGTAACGGATAAGGACCGGAAGCTGGCGCAAAAAATTGATGAACTTTCCTGATGCAGATCACCGACACAATCCTGATGGTTCGTCCGGCCCATTTTTGTTATAACGCAGAAACCGCCTCCAGCAATCATTTTCAACGAACGACCGCTTTGTCTCCCGAAGCATTACAGTTGCAGGCCGCAAAGGAATTTGATGTTATGGTGGACGAACTGCGAAGGCATGAAATAAATGTTTTTGTTATTGATGATACGGCGATGCCAATAAAACCGGATGCTATTTTTCCCAATAATTGGATCAGTACAAATAGGGCAGGGGTCGTTTCTATTTTTCCAATGCAAGCTCAAAGCAGGCGCCTGGAAAAAAGAGCGGATATCATTCAAAACCTGCGGGACAACTTTGAAGTAACAGCGGTACAGGACTGGAGTGCACACGAAAACGGGCAACAATACCTGGAAGGTACCGGCAGCATGGTCATCGACCATCAGCATAAAGTTATTTATGCCTGCCTTTCCCCGCGAACACACCAGGCGGTAGTTGAAAAGTTTGCTGATGCGAATGGTTATCGTGCCATCACCTTTACAGCGCATGACTTACATGGCAAAGAAATCTATCACACCAATGTAATGATGTGTATCGGCGAAGGGTTTGCTGTACTTTGTCCGAAAGCAATAACCGACCACGACGAAAGAGTGGCGGTTGCCCAATTGCTGGAAGCTACCGGACATGAAAACATTTACATCACGCATGGGCAAATGACTTCATTTGCCGGCAATATGCTACACATAGAAAATAAGAAAGGCCACCGGTTTGTTGTGCTTAGTCAAACTGCTTTGCAATCATTGGAAGAAGAAAAAAAGGAAAGGTTGCAGAAGTTTGGAAAGCTCCTGCCCTTTGAGGTATCAACCATTGAGCAGGTAGAAGGCGGCAGTGTTCGTTGCATGATGGCGGAAATCTTCCTCAAAAGAAAAAGTGCCAGCCAAAATAAGGTAAACCCTTTCAACTATTAGTGTTCTCTCTTAATGATAG
>DASVSM010000408.1:0-5191 GCA_036388115.1 Flavisolibacter sp. | reverse complement strand
GTGATATTTCCCCTTTCGCTCTTTTAGCTTTTTTAGTTCTGTTTGTATTTTCTCTTTGCTGATCGTTATGCCTGCACCACTATTTTCCGTGCTGTCCATCTCATCGAGTTGTTGCAGGTAAGATGCTGTCTTTTCTTCGATGTAAGTAAGATGACGGTCTATTTTCTTTTGGTTATAGTTATTTTTCTTGCTGTTCTGTGCCCTGAACTTAGAACCATCAATGGCAATACCGTCTCCACAGATTACGTCTTGCTCTTTTAGAAACAGGACAAAAAGTTTAAACAGCGCTTTAAGTGCCTTTGGATTGTCACGCCTGAAGTTAGCTATGGTATGATAGTTCGGTATGAGACCCTCACATAACCACTGTACTTCTATGTTACGCTGACATTCCCTTTCCAAAGCTCTTGAACTTCTGGTCCTGTTCAAATAACCATATAAATATAATTTGAGTAGCAGAGCGGGATGGAAAGGAGGACGGCCTTCGCTTTTCAGTGACGCACTCACAACACCAATTTTTTGAACATCCACTTTGTCGACAAATGCATCTATGATTCGAACAGGGTTGTCTGAAGTAATCATATCATCACGGCTTATAAACTGCACCTGATGTCTATTGGTTCCTTGTATGAAGTGCATACAAGGAAGACAACATTTTCAGTAGATTTGAGTGATGGCAGCAAAGAAGTTTTTTCACACTCTGCCGTTAGCGGCAATTGTAAATCCTAAACTTTGAAAATGCTTTTTGCTATATTGACCTTTATGATTTATAACTTTAGTTGCAGTACTAATCACGACTATTTTCCGAATAAAAGGAATGTATTAACTTCTGACTTCAATCAATATGATAATTTCTTTCCTATTGCGACACTTGATTTGTTAAGCAAAGGGATTAAGGACAAAATTCATGTAATGTATGTCAGCCTTGACCCATCAATAGACCACAAGAAGCCTTTTCCTGGTAACGATTATATTGACGTCTTTTCTTTTAAGATAAGTGACGAAGGAAAGTTGCTGCCAACATTTGATAAGTCAGTATTAGCCATAAGTAAAGACTTTAAGGAGTATTTCGTTAAAGACCAAGAAAAATACAGTAAGACAAAGCAGGAAAACCGAGCATCTTCGCTTATTGATTTGACCGACGAACCTGAATGGTGGCAAGACGATGCAGCTCCTGTAAATTCCAAAGACAAACCAATGAGATTTATCTGTCAAGTTGATATGAATGAATTTTCAAACGACGATTGCCGCCTCTTTATATTTTACGACGAGGTTGACAGAGTTATCAAATACATTTATCAGCGAGACTAAGAACACAACTGCTACTAATAGGTGGCTTGGCGGTAACTTTACTGAACAAAGCAAAAAAGATAAAGGCAATGATAAGTTTTAAAACAACTATACTGCAATTTGGCAATAATACAGGTATCGAAGTGCCTGAGAACGTTTTAGACAAGTTGGGTGGAGGCAAAAAGCCGCTTGTTGTCGTTACGCTAAATAAATATACTTACCGCAGTGCGGTGGCTAAAATGGCTGACAAATTTTTAATAAGTCTAAGTGCTGAGAACAGAAAAAATGCCAACGTAAAAGGCGGAGATGAGTTGGAAATAAATTTAGAACTAGATACGGCGCCCAGAACGGTTGATGTGCCATTAGAATTGCAAAAGGCATTAGACAAAAATGCAACTGCTAAAATTAATTTTGAAAAATTAGCTTCCAGCAAAAAAAAAGCGCTAGTACTTTCCCTTAATGAAGCAAAGACTGATGAAACCAGAATGCGAAGGATTGAAAAAGCTCTTCAAACGTTATCGCAATAATCTTATGTAAGAACTTCAAGGTTAAGATCAATAACCCCAAAATCGGCTTTTTGCAGTAGCGGCTTGATGTTCTTAATCCAGGTATTTATTACGTTGGTAATTGTTACGGCTAACAGTAGGCTATCGCCGCTACTGCAAAAAGCCGACAACCATAGGCCAGCATTGTAGCGCATATAGGCACACTGCCAAGAAATTATATTATAAAAAATGGAGGCAAAAACCGCACAAACGAAAATCGGTTTTAGAATAGGTTCTGATTGCCTGGCTTTCCCAAGTTGTGAACGGGAATAAGAGTCAAAGACCGTTTCCCGTTACTACTCGGAGTACCAGCAGAAAGAGCAATGAACTATAACTGTAAAAATTATTGACCAACAATAAACTCACCTGTAAGGCAGGAAAGCAAATTGCATAGATTATGGCATCAACCAGAAGCAAATCCTAAGAAATCAGAAATAATTGATGGTGTTACAATAAAGTATCACGCTAACGGAGAAACTATTTGGTCGAAAGGCAAAATCATTGACGACAAAGCGGATGGCTATTGGAGTGGTATCGCATTGACGAAACGATAAAGCGTTCAGGTTATTTTGACAACGGAGAACCTATTAGCGAATGGACAACTTATAATAACGAAGGAAAGGTTTACAAAGTGACAACTAAGTGAAAAACAAACACAACGAGTCGCTAACACTGCTTTTGCCTTATTATCCCTTTTACCCACCCTCTCTTAACATCAATCCTCCCCATCCCTGTTATTATCCTCCCTTCCAAAAACTTTAAAGTCATCCTTACCGAATTTGTAGGTAAAGTTGATGCGGAAGCCGCGTACGTTTCTTCGTCGGTAAGAATCCTGGTAAAATGTTTCCGTATCGATGATGCTCCCGAAACGCTGGGTGTTGAAAATATCATTGATGTTGAAGGAGAACACTGCTTTCTTATCTTTTAAAAATTCTTTTCGCAGGCCAAAATCAAGCTGGTACTGTGGCAGGTTTCTTCCCTGTACAGTCACTTCGGATGATTCGTATTCGCCTACCAGTTGCAGGCCCAGGTCTTTCAGTATACCACCCTTATTGGCAAAGCGGTAATTGGTAGTAAGTTCCGCATCCCAGTTAAAGCCGGTATTGCTTAAGCGGTAGGCATCTGCGTTCACCTTGCGGTGCTGCATGTCAATGGTGGGAACAATATCAAACTGCTCGTTAAACTTGTGCTGCAGCGTTAGCTCAAGCCCCAGGCTGTTGGTGCTGCGGGCATTAATGAAGGTGTTCAGAATGGCATTGGGATCAATGGCTGCATTGTTCAACTGCTGGTAAAGTGCGGTGCTAATGGTATCGCTGAAACGGGTAATGTCGCGCAGGTTGTTGCGGTAATAAACCACGCCCAAAAAATTTCCTTTCCCATAATCCTGGCTGTAATTAAATTCAAACGAATTGACAAACTCTGGCTGTAATTGCGGGTTGCCCTGCCGCAGGTTCACCGGGTCGTTGATGTCGATAAACGGGTTCAGTTGCCAGAAGTTAGGCCGGCGGATACGGCGGGTATAGTTCACCTGCAGCTCCACGTTTTCACCTGCCTGCTTCGTCAGAAAAACACTGGGAAAAAGGGCATCGAGAAAGCGGCCTGCAGTAGCCGGATAACTGTAACCAAAGCTTTTGGCACTGTCCAGCAGTTCACCTTCAAAGCGGGATGCTTCCGCCCGCAGGCCCAACTGGTAGCCAAACGTTTTTATCTTGTTGGCAAACGAAAAGTAGAGGGCATTCACATGTTCAGTGAACGCATAGGTATTACTCAGCGGTAACAGGGTTTCCAATCCATTCTTTACCGAATACGAAGAGAATAAACTGCTTTGCTTGTTGATGAATGAACGAACGCCGGCTTCAAACTTTGCGTTCTCTCCCGTTGGGTCGGTATAGTCCAGTTGAAAGGTATATTGGTCATTGTCGTTGCTCCCCTGGTTACGTACCCTTGCAGCATCGCTGAACGGTGCGCCGTTAGGAAAGAAAAATGAATTGACAATAGTAGCCGCATCGGTGCCTTTACCGTAGTTGTAGTTCACGTTTGCCGTTAGTTCCTTTCCTGCTTCCGGAAAGCGGTGAGTGAAGTTGAGCTGCGTGTTATAACGGTCGAATTTATTCTCTGCTTCTGCCAAACGCAGGCCATACCGTTCCATCACTTCGGCCCTGTTGAGGTATTGCTGGGCCTGTTCTTCTTCATTGTTAGAACTTCCCTTTACAATGTTTTGCGTGAGAGAAAACGTGCTGCGGTTGGAGGAGAAGAAATCAAGACCAAACCTTACCGACCCGAAGCGGCGCATGTTTTCGTTTGTTGAAGACTGGTTGAAATAATCCTGTATAACGCCGTTGCTTTTGTTCTGGCGAAGTGTTTGTCCTTTTGCCCTGCCACCGTTTTGGTTATAGCCACCAGTGACAAAAAAGTTGAATTTGCCTTGTCTTATGTTTAGTGAAAGATTGGTGTTGATGATAGACGGATGACCACCGCCGAGTGTGGCAATACCATTGAGGCCGATCCTTCTGTTCCGCTTCATTACGATGTTGATAATACCGCCGGAACTGGCAGCATCAAAGCGTGATGATGGATTGGTGATGAGCTCGATGCGTTCTACCTGGTCCGATGGAATTTGATCAGGTGTGAGAATGGTTGGCCGTCCATCTACAAAAATCTGCGGTTCATTGTTGCGCAACTGTACGGTGCCTTCCGCATCCACCGATACGGATGGAATATTTCGCATCACATCCAGTGCCGTTCCACCGGTAGCCGTGATGTTCCGTTCTACATTAAATATCTTTCTGTCGATGCCCATCTGCAATGCCGGACGCTGTTGCGTAGAGATCACCACATTGCTTAACACCTGGCTTTCTGATGCGATCATCACATTGCCAAGATCGGTGACACCCTGGTTTGCTTTTCTCACTGTTCTGGTCCACTTCCTGTAACCAATGCCGGATATTTCCACCCGGAAGCTATCTGCCTGCGGCAGGTTTTCGAAACTGAAATCGCCGTTACTTTTGGTAAACATTCCACGTAGTAAAGTATCGCTGCTGCTTTGTGGCGAGTACATGAACAACTGTACGCTGGCAGCCTCCAAACCCTTGCCGGTCTTTTCATCCAGCACTTTTCCAATGATGCGCTGCTGATTGAGTTGTATTTGAGGGCCTGCAGATCCTCTGGGCTCTTCTCTTTCTATTTGGGCATATCCAATAAATGAAAAGGAGCTAAGGGCAAAAAAAAGGAGAAATGGTTTCATACGTCAACATTTGAAAAAAATCCAGAAAGCTCGTGCCTGCCACTGTCGGCAGCAGAAAGAACAAAACTACCATGACCTTTTCTTTCTACCGTCCTGTGAATGGCTCTTTGGAGCA
>DASVSM010000407.1:0-1907 GCA_036388115.1 Flavisolibacter sp. | reverse complement strand
GGTTTTGTAAACAAAATGGATCGCAGCGGTGCCGACTTCTTAAACGTTGTAAAGCAGGTGCGCGAAATGTTAGGTGCAAAAGCAGTTCCCTTACAATTACCCATTGGTGCTGAAGATAGCTTTTAAGGGGTAGTTGATCTGATTACCATGAAAGGTATTATTTGGGATGAGGACACACGCGGAATGACTTTTAAAGAATGTCCTATTCCGGCAGAGATGCAGGATGAAGTAAATCAATACCGTCAGGAATTGATAGAAGCCGTTGCTGAATATGACGATGCACTTCTGGAAAAATTCTTCGACGATCCCAACACAATTACCGAAGAAGAAGTTCACGAAGCTATCCGTAAGGCAACGATCGATCTTTCCATCATTCCTATGATGTGCGGATCTTCTTTTAAAAATAAAGGCGTACAAACTGCATTGGATGCTATTGTTCGTTACCTGCCTGGTCCTTTAGACATTGAGGCAATAAAAGGAATAAATCCTGACACAGGAGAAGAAATTCTTCGTCACGCAGATCCGAAAGAGCCGTTTAGTGCTTTGGCTTTTAAAATTATGACCGACCCTTTTGTGGGACGTTTGGCGTTCTTCCGGGCTTATAGCGGTCGCTTAGACTCAGGTTCGTACGTATTGAACGTTCGTACCGGAAAAAATGAGCGTATTAGCCGGATTATGCAGATGCACGCTAATAAACAAAACCCCGTTGATTATATTGAGGCTGGTGATATTGGTGCTGCTGTTGGTTTTAAAGATATTAAAACCGGCGACACACTTTGCGATGAAAGAAACCCGATCACACTGGAAAGTATGACCTTTCCTGAGCCCGTTATATCTGTAGCAATTGAGCCAAAAACACAGGCAGACGTTGATAAAATGGGTATGGCAATAGCAAAACTGGTTGAGGAAGATCCTACCTTAAGAGTGAAAACTGACGAGGAAACTGGTCAGACGATCTTAAGTGGTATGGGCGAACTTCACCTGGAAATTATTGTTGACCGTATGCGCCGCGAGTTTAAGGTGGAAATTAACCAGGGCGCCCCCCAGGTTGCTTACAAAGAAGCTTTCACTCAAAAGATCGAACATCGCGAAACATTGAAGAAGCAAACGGGCGGACGCGGTAAATTTGCCGACATTGTTTTTGAAATGGGACCGGCTGATGAAGAGTATCTTAAAGAAGGCAAAGGATCATTTCAGTTTGTGAACGACATTTTTGGCGGATCAATACCACGCGAGTTTGTGCCCGCTATCCAGAAAGGATTTGAACTTTCAATGAATACAGGTGTGCTTGCAGCCTATCCGGTTGAAAGTATGAAAGTGCGCGTTTTCGATGGTAGTTTTCACGCGGTGGATAGCGACGCAATGAGTTTTGAATTATGTGCAAGAGGCGGTTTCCGTGCTGCCGGCAGAAAAGCCAAACCAGTGTTACTTGAGCCAATCATGAAAGTGGAGGTTACCACTCCCGACCAATACATGGGTGATGTAACAGGTGACCTTAACCGTCGTCGTGGTATGCTTGAAGGAATGGACAGCCGTGGTGGTTTACAGGTTATTAAAGCCAAAGTGCCGTTAAGTGAAATGTTTGGATATGTTACGCAGCTTCGTTCGCTTAGTAGTGGACGTGCCACTTCTACCATGGAATTTAGTCACTACAATCCTGCACCGAACAACGTTTCAGAAGAAGTGATGGCTAAGCAAAAAGGCAAACTGAAAGTAGAAGATTAATAGTTATATTAAGAATACATGCAAAAAGCCCTGCTCACAAGCAGGGCTTTTGTTTTTAGTACAGTAATGCCTTAGTGTTGCCGCTTTTTTTGATACCAGCTTTTATAACTCCGGGGAGTCATCGTTGCGTCGCAATCCGTTCATCCGCATCGCTGCCTGCATCTTGTGAGAATTTGCTAACA
>DASVSM010000406.1:0-3541 GCA_036388115.1 Flavisolibacter sp. | reverse complement strand
CCGCTAAAAAAGACGAAAAGCCAGCACCGAAAAAGCCGGTAAAGAAAGGCTAATATCATTTGTAAGATTGTTGGTTATCTTAGGCCCTTCTTACAGCAAATGAAAGCAACGAGAACCGTTATTGAGCCACCGAAAAACTTTACTCTTCAATTTTCTGAGCTGTGGCAATATCGTGAGCTGTTCTACTTTTTCACCTGGCGGGATATCAAAGTAAAGTACAAGCAAACTTATCTGGGAATTTTATGGGCTATTATTCAGCCGGTTGCTTTGATGCTCCTGTTTACGCTTGTTTTTTCCAAACAGTTTTCTCCCGTATCAGGAGCCATAAACTACAAAGTCTTTGTTCTTTCCGGCCTTATCCTTTGGACACTATTTTATAATGCAACATCGCATGCAGCAGAAAGCATTTTGCAACAATCCGGCATCATCAAAAAAATTTATTTCCCCAGGTTAATTATTATTGGCTCTGCACTATTGACTGCTTTATTTGATTTCATGATAGCCTTCAGTATCTTTTTAATTCTTTGTCTGGCTTTGGGAGAAGCCATCAGTTGGAAAGCCATTTTTTTATTTCCATCTGCAGTTATGTTGGTTTTCCTTTCTTCATTTGGCATCGGAACATTATTATCGTCATTAAATGTGAAGTACAGAGATTTTCGTTACGTCCTTCCCTTCTTACTGCAATTTCTTTTTTTTGCATCAGAAGTAGTTTATACCATTAGTGATATGAAGCATACCTGGGCAAAATATGTTTTAAGTGTAAATCCGGTGAACGGAGCGATTGAACTTTTCCGGATGGGATTAAATGAGAAAGGTGATCACACAATTATTCTGATTGGGTTTCTTTCGGCTCTGACCATTTCTATTTTTGGAATCTTATATTTTCGAAAAACAGAAGCGTTTTTTGCTGACCTGGCATAATGGAACCTGCAATCAAAATAGAGAACTTGTACAAGCAATTTAAAAGAGGCACTACCGGGGCCTCGTATACAACCCTGCGGGATGTTGTAATGAATGGGTTCAAGAGAAAAGAAAATCGCGAAAAAGAAAAATTCTTTTGGGCGCTTGACAATGTTAATATCCGAATTGAACAAGGTGAACGTGTTGGGATCATTGGTAAAAACGGGGCTGGCAAAAGCACTTTACTAAAAGTCATCAGTCGTATTACACCACCAACAAAAGGAAGGATCATCCTTGAGGGCCGGGTTGCCAGTTTATTAGAAGTTGGTACAGGCTTTCACCCCGAGTTAACAGGCCGCGAAAACATCTATTTGAATGGCTCAATACTGGGTTTGAAAAAAGCAGAAATTAATACCAAGCTTGACGAGATCATTGATTTTAGCGGCGTGGAAAATTTTATTGATACGCCGCTTAAGCATTATAGCAGCGGAATGCAATTGCGACTTGCTTTTTCAGTTGCGGCACACCTGGAACCGGAGATCTTATTGATTGATGAAGTACTGGCAGTTGGGGACATAGAGTTCCAACAAAAATGCATCGGGAAGATGGAGGAAATCAGCAAGCAACAAGGACGCACCATCGTTTTCATAAGCCATAACATGGCTGCGGTAAAAAAGTTGTGTAATTCAGGCGTAGTGCTGGCCGGTGGAAAGAACGTCTTTTCGGGTCCGGTCCAGCATGCTATTGATTTTTATACGAACAGCTATTCACGCCACACTATAAAAACGGCTTATGCAAATTTCGACCTGCGGCAACACCCCAATAAGATTACTCACGGGGAAGGTATTTTGTCCGCAGCTATGTACGTAAATGATCTGCCTTCTGAAGTTTTTGTTCCCGGCGGTTTGCTGAAGATTGATATAGGGTATTTCCTTGAAAAATCATTGATCGACCCCGATGTAGGCATCGTAATCAAAGACACTGAGCAAAATTCGTTGATTGGATTAAATAATAAACATCTCGGCAAAAAAGTGCATTTGCATGTCGGCCGCCAATCTATCGTTTCCATCAGTATTCCTGGCCTGAATATTTTCAAGCCTGGCAAATACCGGGTGAACCTTTATTTTGGTGACAACTATCATTTTTACGAGTGCCTTTATGATGCGTTTGAATTCACTGTTTTGGAAACTGACGTCTATCATTCAGGTTATGCAATGGAGGCACAATGGAATCAGATCTTCATTCCAAAAATTGACATAGGATGACCGCTCCATCATTGAACAATCTGGTGAAGATGCTGTTATATAAAATGCTGGCACCGGTCAGAGATCGCTGGCAACCGCTCCTTATAGAGAAGATTCTGGAAAAGAACTTCAAAAAAAACAGCCCTTTCTTTTTTATTCAGGTCGGCGCACACGATGGTATACAGTATGATTCACTTTATGATTTTGTAAAAGGGCGTGATGCGAAAGGTGTTGTTATTGAGCCTTTGCCGGATTTATACCGGCAGCTGACCGCCAATTACGCAGCTTTTCCTGGTGTAATTGCTGTTAATAAAGCCGTGCATCCAATAGAAAAAAGGGTAATGCTATACCGGGTTGATCCCGAACAATCTGCCCGACTTCCTGAGTGGGCCTCAGGCATTTCCTCCCTGTTTGCGGATCATTATAAAAAATCAGGCATACCGGCATCGGCCGTCATTTCAGAAGCCGTAGTAGCAGATCACCTGATGAATATTGTGGCTGAATATTACGGGTATGAACAAATTGATTTTTTGCAGATAGATGTAGAAGGTTTTGATTATGAAGTGCTGAAGCAAATTGATTTTAGAAAGCTTACCCCTGCCATTATAAAGTTTGAATACATTAACCTGGCCAAAGCCGATGCGAAAGCAGCCATTCATTTGCTAAAAAAAAATGGCTACTGGTGTTTTCATCAGGGAATGGACATCATCGCTTCCAGACTATATAAAATCAAGCTATGACCATTTGCATTGTCACCGACAATTTTCCACCCCATACCGGCGGCATCGCTCACTTTTATAAATACCTGGTTTCCCTTCTTGCCTGTCAGGGGCATACTGTTATTGTCCTGACTGTCGATTCAACTTCAACGGAAAACGATACCACTGAATTTATTGACGGGTGTACCAAGGTTACACTCAAACGTTCGTATCAGGAATTATATTCCTACTATAAAGCTTATTTCAGGCCCGGCGGACACGACGCTCCCTACTGGCTATCTGCGGGTTTTGCAATGCGTAAATGGTTGCTACATCATGCTGCGAAATTCTCCATCGATATTATAGAAGTATCGGATTATGGAGGCCTCGGTGCTTTTTTAACGGGTAACAATCTACCTCCTTATGTCATAACTGCCCATAGTGCCTTGCATCAGCTATTGCCGTTTGGCCACAATGCACTTACTGACCATATCCGGGTTATCAAACAGCTAGAAATGTTGGCATTTTCCGGGTGCAGTGATGTTATTGTCCACAGTCCGCTCAATCAGCAGTCTATACAGAACGTTTTCCTGAAAGATGCTGTTTTTTCAACAGCACCGTGGCAGCCTCCTAACATAATCAGCCAACAAGAAAAAAATGAATTACCCTTGATAATAGGGGGTTTTCAAACTGTAAAAG
>DASVSM010000405.1:0-2536 GCA_036388115.1 Flavisolibacter sp. | reverse complement strand
GTTTTACCAACCCTGTTTTTGTAATGCAGGTCGATTCCTGGTAAGATTCATAATCCGTGTTTACCTCCCAAAGATTATGTGTTTTGTTCTCTGCTATATTTTCACTGGCCAGGATCCCCATTAAAATAGAATGATCCTGATTGTTGTATTTAAACGACCCATAACGACCAATGGCCTGCAGGTTTTGAACGGTATCCAGCCAGGGCTGAATGACATCAAGGTTTGCTTTATACCCTTTCTGGTAAACCGGGTAACATTTCGGAACACGGTAAACGGCGCCATCAAGTATTTTATTATTACCGATAAGCCCTGTTCTTTGAATGTCTTTTTTTGCCATGTCGATCAACTGTGCATCGTCCATTTGCCAAAGCTCTTCGTCATTATTGCTCCAGAATTCAAGCGCAAGAATCGTTGTCTCTGTTTTGCATATTTGCGGTACCCAGTTCCGGAAGTTGGTGATACGACCGGTCCTTAATTCGGAGGAGTGAACGTAAAGCCAATTGTCGGGGAAAAGATTCTTGCCTGCAATGTTCAGGTACACCACAATTGTGTTTCTGAATTTCAGCGCCGCTACCTTTTCTTTTACGTTGTCCGGCACATTATCCATCGATTTCACCAGGTGTGTCATCGGCATGGTACTGATGATGGAGTCATAGCTTATCTCCTCATTATTTGCCAATTGAACCCCCTTTGCGCTGCCTTCTTCTACACATATTTTTTTAATCGGTGTTGCCGTCATCACACGGCCGCCGTTTTCCCTGATCTTATCCGCCATTTTCTGGTACACCATACCTGTTCCTCCCAGCGGATACGCAAACTCATCAACCAATGTTTTGTGTCCGCCGCCACCAAAGAATGCATTTTTAACCGCTTCGTATAACGATAGTTTTTTAATGCGCTGTGCGGCAAAGTCCACATCCAGTTCTGTACAAGGAATGCCCCATAATTTTTCCGAATAAGTTTTGAAAAAAATACTGTAGAGCCGGTAGCCAAATCTTTTTGTGACCCATCTTTCAAAATCATCGCACTCCGCACCGTTGGTGAATCGCTGCTGCGCATAGCTCATCAGGCAACGCGTTGTTTCTACAGGGCCGAGGTTCACAAAAGCGTTGACAGGCTTCAATGGATAATCAAAATATTTTCCTTTGTAAAAGATGCGGGTCAGCCGGTTTACCATTTCATAATCGGTGCCCACCACGTCCAGCCAAAGCTCATTCACTCTTCTGTCATTACTAAAAAAACGGTGTGGCCCGATGTCCACTTTGTTGTTCCATAGTTCAATGGTCTTGCACATGCCGCCTACCTCGGTATCGGCTTCATACACATCAACGGCAAATCCTTTTTTACTTAACAGGTAGGCAGCGGTTAGCCCGGCAGGACCAGCACCCACTATACCTACTTTCTTTTTATTCTCATTCATGGAGAGGTCAATTTTTTCGTACAGTAGTAAGATGAATTATGATAAGGAAAGGGATCAGGAGCAGTGAATGCCGGATGACAAGCAGGTAACGGAGTACAACGGGACTTGCATATACAGACATTGCTGTGTAGATGATACAAAAAAATGATACCAGCAGGATCATGTTATATTGTTGTGCCGTACAGTTGAGCTTTGAACGAAAGCACAATGCAATCACCGAGAGCAATAAAAGTAGCCACAGCAGGTTAAAGCTTTTTGCCGCCGTTGCTTCAAGAAACTGGTGAATGAACGGAGTGCGGGAAGTGGGATCACATTTTCCGCAGGCAAACCACTTTATCATTTGCTCTGAGTACGGCGGGAAATAGAACAATGCTTCGTTGGGCAGGTTGAAAAGCAAAAGGAAATTAGGCCACATATAGTGCCTGATGTAAAGGCCCGGATATTTTTTCATGATATAGTCAGCCCACTTCCCAAAACTGATGCTCGACAAATGCCAATAGTGCAGGTAAGACATTTTTCCGCTCTTGCGTAACTGGTTCAGGTATTTTTTAAACGGGCTGTCGGGACTCCATAAATAGAAAATCACTACGCTGTCTTTTGTCGGGTAAAAGCCAGGCGGGTTATTGGCCAGAATATAGGCATGCATGCGCCGCACCTCTGCGTCCTTTATGTCTTCGGGCTTCAGGTTAATGTAAGGCATAACATGCATGGAATTGTTTGCCTTTTGCCACCCGCTGAAGCCGGACAGCACCGAAACGCCGATGTTCCTTTTTGTTTGCCAGGTAGTGAAAAAGATTAGACCGAAAAACAACGCTACCTGCAGCGCTGATAAAAACAGGAACCGGAGTTTATCGGCTTTAAAATACGTCAGGAAAAGAGCCAGCACCGTTACTAACGGATAGAACAGCGCAATGTACCGTACCTGCATTACCAGGATCATGAGGGCTGCGTTCCATATAATGGGGCCTGCTTTTCTTGTGCCCATCATCCAGAGGAGGCTGGCCACCCAAAGATTGGTAAGCGAGATAAAAAGCGCATCGCTGATGGCAAAGTTGCAGAGGTAAATACAGGTGGGGGCCAGCATGAAAAGAAAGAAGAAAATCCGCCACCAGGTTC
>DASVSM010000404.1:0-4857 GCA_036388115.1 Flavisolibacter sp. | reverse complement strand
AAATTCTTCCTGAAAACAAAAAACCGTGCAGGATAAGCTTTGCCAAAGGAAAAGGCACCGTTCAGCTTTTACCAATCACCCTGAAACAGCAGTATAATTCACACCACCCTTATGGTTGGAATGACGGTTCAATGATTCCGGCGAATGGCTATCAAAACCAGTTATCGTTTGGCATTTATTCAAGGCTTGGCCCCGTTACCATCCAGCTGCAGCCCGAGGTTGTGTATGCACAAAATGCAAGTTTTCAAACCTTTCCTGCAAAACACAACGATACGATCTGGAGAAGCTACCACAATAGCTTTTTAAATACGATTGATAACCCTGAAAAATTTGGAAACAACAGTTATCTGAAGTTGTTTCCGGGGCAGTCCAGCATTCGCTTCAACTATAAAAAGCTTTCTCTGGGGTTATCGACAGAAAACTTGTGGTGGGGGCCTGGCATCCGTAACTCGTTGCTCATGTCCAACAATGCCCCTGGTTTCACGCACATCACCTTGAATACCTCATCACCCCTGACTTCTCCTATTGGCTCTTTTGAAGGACAATTGGTAAGTGGGATACTGAAAAAATCAGGATATCTACCCGGAGACACAACCAAGACTTTTAACGGTAGACAGTTATATAAACCTAAGCCGGAAGGCGACAGGTATTTAAATGGCCTCACTATCACTTGGCAACCGAAATGGACAAAGGGTTTGTACCTCGGATTTTCAAGGGTTTTTTATTTGTACCGTTCTAACCTCAATCCATCGTTTAATGGCTATTTACCGGTTGTTGGCCAGTTATTCAAAGGCAGTGAGAGTGAAGCTGAACAAGAAGATAAAATGAAAAGAGATCAACTTCTTTCATTTTTCTTCCGCCTTATTCTGCCGAAAGAAAGAACTGAAATTTATGGGGAATTTGGAAGAAACGACCACTCCGGCAATGCCCGGGACCTGTTGATGGAACCTGAACATTCCAGTGCTTTTCTGATTGGTTTCCGTAAACTTTTTGCAACCAATAAAAACACCGATGTGGAATTAATGGCGGAATTGACCAATCTGCAAAAACCATCAACCCTATTGGTTCGGGCCCAGGAAAGCTGGTATGCGCACTACCAGGTAAGGGATGGCTATACTCACAAAGGCCAAGTGATTGGTGCAGGCATTGGTCCGGGCGGCAATAGCCAGACAATTGGTGTTCATGTAATAAAAGGCTTAAGCAAAACAGGTTTACAGGTTGAAAGGGTCATTCATAACAACGACTTCTATTATGATGCCTTTTCTCCCGAAAGGGATTACTGGCGGCATTGGGTTGACCTTTCTATGCAACTCAATAAAAGCTGGCAGCACAAACAGTTTCTATATGATGCCCGGATAATGTGGGTAAGATCATTGAATTACCAGTGGCAGCGTGAGTTTGATGTCAACAACTTTCAAACCTCTCTTTCCGTTTCTTATATGTTTTAAAAGGGATTATTTAACTGTCCAGGACATTACAATGTCTATGCTACATTGTTTTTCTTCCACCACCTGAACCCTACGATCCCTGCAATCAGCAATGGCGTTGCAGCCAGGTAAAGTATTCCGGCATTGATTTTACCGGCCGGCTTTTCACCTAACTGTTCAGTGGTGCGGGTACATACAGAACATTGCGCATTGGCAGTGACGGATGAAAAATGCAGCACAGTCATCAACAGAAAAAAGTAGATTAATTTTTTCATAGCTGGTACAAAAGTACGTACAGAAAAGCCGGAGCACTTCGCCCCGGCTTTTTTTATCAGAATCTTGACTTAGTAAATCGACTCTTCCACTTTCTTGCTTGAAACAACAGCTTTTGGCAGCAACTGCTGCATATAGCGTTCACTTAGTTCAAATGGGTGATAGCGGCTGAATTCCTGGCTCAATGCAGTAACATTTCTCCGGTACATTTCATTTGCAATTACCTGTTGTACTGCTTTGCGTATTTGATCTGGTGTTGGTCTTTCGGTTTTTAAATTAACCCCAAGGTTAAAATAACCCACCCTTGCACAGATTTCATTCTTTCCTTCGTGCACCCCTGCTGTTACCATCGGTAACTTATTTTCAATACTTAACTGGACGCCACCCATACCACCATTTGTTACGTACACATCGGCATAAGGCATGATGTCTGAAAAAGGAATATAATCCTCAATGATGACGTTAGGAGCCGAATACTGTTTGCGCAATTCTTCTGTATTGCTTCCTCCTGTTGTTACCACCACAAGGTGCTCCGTGTTCCGTAACGCTTCCAGCGTGGGCACCAGCAGTTTGCTGCCATCCTTTTCAACTGTTCCCTGTGTTACTAACACCACTTTTTTATAGCTGGCAAGTTTATCGCTGTACCAGCGTGTAACTGCTTTTTTGGAGGAGAATGGCAGAAGGGGACCAACGAATTTATATTTTAGATGAAGGTCGCTTCGCTTGTATTCAAAGCCCGGTGTACCGGTTTGCAGAATGATATCGCATTTTGTTGGCATCAGGTCAAATACCGAATCGGCTTTGCAATCAATGCCATAGCTGCCAAGCACCTCTTTCATTACTTTGTTTGACTTGGCAAACAACACATTTTTTGCGGCCCAGCGCAGCAGGTTTTGTTTTAGCTTTCCAAAGAAGTTATAAGAAGGCAGCATGCCCATACCGGCCGGTGGCAGGTCGCGGCTGTTGGCCGTTACAGGCACAATGCCTATGCCAATCACCGGAATCTTCATCAGGTCTTTTACAAACGGAATGCCGGTGAATAGCACATCGGCAATCATCACGTCAAACGGAAAAGTTTGATAGATGACTTTTAGGTCTTCAAAATATTCCGGGCCACGTTTGATGAACACGTTGATGATGTCGTAGTTCAGTTTAGCGACCTGCGATTTGTGCTGGTCCCGGTCGGGAAAAACCTCGTCAATTTTGTTGCTGTCCAGTTCCATTGCGTTTACAAAGGGCAAAAACGGAATGCCCAGCTTTTCTACCTTTTCACGATAGGTGGCGCCGGTGTAAAAGCGGACGTCGTAGCCTTGTTGTTTCAGGTGAACGGCCAGCCCGGTAAGGGGATTAAAGTGGCCGTCGGCCGGAAAGGCTGCAAATAAAATCTTTGCTCCTGGAAGAAGGTTATTGAAGTTGTTACGGTGATGCTGATTATTTGTTTGCATAAAATAGTTTGCATTTAACGCACCAAGAGTACGCCAGCAAAATCACCGAAACCAGTGAGGGATGAACGAATTGAGTGATGTGAATGACAGATTGTGGAAGTGATGATATTTACTTTTCAACCATTCGACAAGTATTGCCAAAGTTGTTGCGTATATGGTCTTTCAGGCATTGGGCCCTGAGGTCAGAAAACGGGTGACTGCGAAAAAAGTCTTCCAGCTTGCTATATTGATTTTCACTTTTGGCCATTTCCTTCCAAAAAGTCACCGCTGAGCAAACATCCTGGTTCAGGCGATAGGTAAGATCAGTGCCGTAATAATCCGCTTCCAGTTCATTTTTTTGATTGAATGACCCGGTCAGCAACTTTTTAATGTAGAAGAAAAAATCACCGTTGTTCGCCCCAAAAATTTTATTCGACAACATCATTTCCTGGATCGTTTTTTTGATGTGCCCTTTTTCGGAATGACCAATTTCATGGCCAATAATAGAATAAAGAAGTGCCGGGCTAGCTTTGCATTTATCGTACATGGCTTTCGTAACATAAATCCGTCCACCGAAGGTGAATGCATTGATCTGCCTGTCATCGAGTAAATAAATAGAGTAGTTGATCCCGGAAGGGCTTTCCCGTTCCGCCAGTAAATCAGTCATTACCTTTTGAAGTTGTGAGTTGATGGCTGCATCATTCAACAAAACAAAGGTTTTTGTTTCCAAGGCATCTTTGTGAAAGGCTTCCCCGTACTGGTTTTGTACCGCATCGGTTATCTCACTTTCCTTAATGGCAAAATCACGAATGAGATCATTGGCCCGGTTGGCAATGCGGCTGGTTTTGTTGTTACTAACGGCACTGTCGAGGCAGGTGTAGGAGTAATTCATGTCCTTCGAACTCTTTTTTCCCGTTTTGCTTTCCACCAGGTTACACCCGGTAAAAGCTGCCATCATTATCAAAAAGGACAAACTGATTTTCATATTTACAAGTCTTGCAAAGCCCCGGCCAAATAAAAAGACCTATGAGGTTTTGGAAACCTCATAGGTCTTAGCAAAAAATTTATTTATCTACTAAACCGCTCCGGCGCTCATGCGCTTTGTCTGCTTCAATCTTTCGTTTTCATCAAGGATCACTTTCCGCATACGGATGTGGCTTGGTGTTACCTCGATGCACTCATCCTGCTGGATATACTCCATACATTCTTCCAGCGTCATTTCACGCTTGGGCTGAATGTTGGTGGCTGCATCGGAACCGCTTGCACGGTGGTTGGTCAGCTTTTTTCCTTCGTTTGAGTTGACTACAATATCGCCTGGCTTGTTGTTCTCGCCAATCACCTGGCCTCTGTAAACTTCTTCTCCCGGATCAACAAAGAAGTAACCACGGTCCTGAAGTTTATCTAACGAATATCCTGTAGTGTTACCATTGTCTTTTGCGATCAACACACCGTTGTTACGGCCAGGAATTGGTCCTTTCCAGGGTTTGTATTCGCTGAAGCGGTGGTTCATTACAGCTTCACCCGCTGTACCGGTCAGCATTTGCGTACGCAGACCTAACAAGCCTCTTGAAGGAATGTCAAATTCCAGGTGTTGCATATCGCCCTTGGTTTCCATCACATGCATTTCGCCTTTGCGACGGGTAACCAGGTCAATTACTTTTGAAGCGTACTCTTGCGGAACATCAACCACCAATGTTTCAAATGGCTCGTGTTTCTTACCATCGATGTCTTTG
>DASVSM010000403.1:0-3179 GCA_036388115.1 Flavisolibacter sp. | reverse complement strand
AGCTGACGGCTTACATCGCCCAGATTGAAGATGGTTCGTCGGCCATCCAATAATCTGTTAATACATTTTGGGCCGCTGTGTAATGAGGCAAACGCTTTTATTTTTGATGGACAACTTCCTTTATGAAAAAGATATTGACCCTGCTTTCTTTCTTTGTTGTTCTGACGGCCGCTGCACAGGAAAAACCCGAAGGCCTGTTCATCAATTCAAAAGCACCAGACTTTGCCCTGAAAGACCAATATGGTGCTACGGTTACTTTGAAAGACCTGCGGAAAAAAGGACAGACCGTATTGTTGTTCTACCGTGGCAACTGGTGCCCGTACTGTAACCGTGAGCTGAAAGCGTTTCAGGACTCGCTGGGACAAATTCTTACCAAAAACACACAGGTCATTGCCATTACACCGGAAGGCAAGGAAGGGATTGACAGCATGGTGAGGAAAACAGGTGCCGTATTCCCGATCTTACACGACGAAGGCGCCAAAACATTACAGGCGTATGCGGTGGGCTATAAACTAGACGAAAGAACCGTGAACCGTTATAAAATGACGGGGATTGACCTTTTAAAAGCCAACAATCAAAAACAAGCTGTTTTGCCGGTGCCGGCCGTGTATATTATCAATACGGAAGGGACCATCACTTACCGCTATTTTGATGACAATTACAAAAAGAGAGTTTCGGTAAAAGAGATACTGGCGAATATCAAGTAATAAGCAAAATAATTACGATATGCTAAAGACCCAATTAAAAATTGGGTCTTTTTCTTTTGGACGAGAGGCCATCAACATTTTTTTGAATTTTCATGGCAGAAAAACTTTCGATAGAATGCGGTTCATTAAACTCCTCAACACTTACTATGGTACGGCACTACTACTGATTCTATCAACTATGTAAGCCAACAAAAAAACCACCTGTTTAAACAGGTGGTTTTTAAAAATGTAAAGCAGTTGTTTATTTCTTTTCGGTAGCCGGCGTAACTGCCACTTTGTTGATCTGGGTCGTCCACTCCAAGGAGATCGAGCTTTTTTCAATCTTCACAGGAAGGCCCGGGCTGATTTCCAGGTCAAGCGTACCATCATCATTTACTTTATTGATACGACCATGAATGCCGGCAATGGTAACCACCTTGTCACCTTTCTTTAATTCTTCTATAAAAAGCTTTTGTTGCTTTGCTTTCTTAGCCTGCGGACGAATAAAAAACAACCAGAAGACGACCATAATCAGGCCCATGAAAATCAAACCTGATGATCCGCCAAAAGGCCCCGGTGCTGCTTGTGCTTGTAAAATGAAAAACATATTGTTCTATTAAAGGTTAAACTACTCTTTGATATCAGCCGAAAAGGTAAGCCTGTTATTGCTGCCGTTATTGGGATTGCGGTTGTTGGCTGTAACCGTCACTTCTTTCGTGACATGGCCACTAAAGTTTTCGCTGTTGAATTTTGCTTTAATCACGCCTTCTGTACCAGGTGCAATCGGCTCTTTCGGTGGTTCCGGAGTGGTACAACCACATCCCGCCTGTACGCTTTCAATGGTTAAAGGTTTGGTACCTGTATTCTTGAATTTCCAACTGACTTCCACCACCTGGCCTTTGGTGATGCTACCAAGATCGAGCGTCACCGGGTCAAGCCATACAATGGTAGTTAAATTGGACGAATCAATAGTTTGCGAGCCAGATGTTTGAGGCTCTTTGGATGCATCATGCTCTTTGTGAGCAACCAATGAAGTACCCTGCTTGTCCGACGTGCCGCAAGAGGCAATAGCAAAACCTGCAAGGATGATAAAAAGATATTTCATAATTTCTTTTTTAGCCGCTGCAAATGTAAAAGAAAACGTCAGGCTTTTTTGAAATCCCGCTTATGCAGTTTATCGTCGCGTACTAATTCTTTGTGAATATTGTCGAGAATCCCGTTTACAAACTGTCCGCTCTGTTGGGTGCTATATTCCTTGCTGATGTCGATGTATTCGTTGATCGTCACTTTTGGTGGGATGGTTTCAAAATACAGGAATTCTGCTACACCCATTTTCATGATGATCATATCCAGGGCTGCAATCCGTTCCGGGTCCCAGTTCTTCAGCTTCGGAATGATAATCGATTCAAGGTGTTCCGATTTTTCTAAAACCGTTGTCAAAAGCGTCTTTGCAAAATCCCACTTATCAGGCGATAATGTTTCGGTGAAACTTACCGAGCCTGGCTTTTGCAAAATACCTGTGAGCACTTGTATGACCATCTCTCCGTCATCGTCCCAATTAATAAAGTCCTCTTCAATATGAGAAACAAAAAGTTCGTTCTGCAACAAAAGATCGCTGAAGATGAATTCAATGATCTCTCTTTCGGTTTTTGGATCCCGTTCTTCGGCACTGATATACTGTTTGTATTGTGGTGTCTCGCATAACTGGATATAGATCCTGCGGACGAGGTCTTTGTCAATACGCAGCTCTGGTTTTGCCCTTCCGGCTTCGCGCTGAAAAGAGGCGTCCTCCTTTATCTTCCATATCAGTTGGTTGCCGGAGATTTTTGTATTAACGTTCAGATCTTGCTGCGTTGGTAAATGTTTGGAGCGCCGCTGATAGGAGTCACTCTCCGCATACCGTGCTACCTCCGTTAAAAAAAAAGTTAGATAAAGGAGCAGGTCCTTGCTCTGCTCAAAATGTTTCTGCAATAATTTCACTGGCTCACCGGGATTTGCCTGCTGCTCAAGGGTTGATAATGTATAGACCGTCTGCATCACTTTCACCCGTATATTCCTTCTGCTGATCATTGTTTAAGAACTTTAGAGCCGGCGAAGATAGGGAAGATGGGGGAAGTGAGGAGAAGATTGATAGGAGTTTAGGAAATAGTTTAAATAGAGAAAAGCAGAGCTGAGTTGAATAGAACAGAATCTGAAATTTCAGCAGGGAAATTGCCAATACATTGCTTTAAAACGTTTCATACAATTGCATGAAAAATGAGGGCTCTGTAATTTCCGGGTGGGCCGCAGGAATTATTTTTCCTTCCCTTCTTCATCCGGTGGTGGCACTAGTGTCGGTGCATCATTGTGCGTTAGCTCCGCCATGTTGCGGTCGTTGGCAATCTTGCCTGTTTCTTCCAGCATGCGCATATCTTTCGCATCACGTAAAAATTCCGATGCAAAAATGAATTCATTCAGGCGCTGGTTCTTACTGAAGATGATCTCCTTGTTGTT
>DASVSM010000402.1:0-5447 GCA_036388115.1 Flavisolibacter sp. | reverse complement strand
TTTTATCTCCATGATTCAAATATTCTCCTGAATCTATAAAGCTTCACTCAATTGCTTTATCACCTTGCATGGATTTCCTGCTGCAAACACATCAGCAGGAATATCTTTCGTTACCACACTGCCGGCGCCGATCACCGTTCTGCTGCCAATGGTAACACCGGGACAAACCACCACGTTTCCTCCCAGCCAAACGTCATCGCCAATAACGATAGGTTTTGCATATTCAACGCCGGATGCTCTTTCCACATGATTCATGGGATGAGTGGCCGTATAGAGCTGCACATTCGGACCGCACATGGTTCTGCTGCCGATGGTAACCGGTGCCACATCCAGCACAACACAATTGAAATTAAAAAACACCCGTTCGCCAATAAAAAGGTTGTAGCCATAGTCGCAATAAAAGGGTGGTTGTATCCATAAACTTTCCCCTGCATTCGGAATTAATTCTTGCAATACGCGGCCCCGCTCTTCTGCTTTATCCTCTGGCAAATCGTTCAAGGCTTTTAGCAGCAGCCGGGTCTTTACACGGTCTTCGGCAAGCGTCGTATCAAGCGGATCGTAAAGCTCGCCAGCTATCATTTTTTCCTTTTCCGTCTTCATGAATGAAAGGTACTGCCGGCTGTTATTTATTCGTGATGAAACTCCGTGAATTGTAACGCAGCACAGCTGATGTGCTTTGACCGTTCTAATTTTTCGGGGTAGCTCTTTGTAGCATGCAAAGCGTTAGAAAATATCTTTTGTGCCACCATTTTTACCGATATGCTGTTGTCTTTTCGTCACAGTTTACCAGGTATCATAACGAGAAAATTTCCAACCGCATCCCGAAGGAAACAACTGATAAACACTTCTTATCTAATGCGTCAACAGGTTTAAACAAAACACCTGTTCAATTGCAGCGGCATCCTTCTTGCTGCACATCCTTTTCTATTAAAAATATAAACCCCTTAACCATGACAATTAAAAACGCAATAAGCCGGCGCACTGCCATCGGCGGCATCGGGGCAGGGCTTGCCACATTAATGGTATCACCTGTTTTAGCAGGCAGCGGAACCGGCACTGATGGCACAGCCTCTCCGCAAGGACTGGAAGACCCGACGACCAAGTACCCAAGGCCTCCCTTCAAAGGGCAATCGCAACCATGGCCGGGACTGGCCCGCGACATGGACCCAAAACCTGATCATGGCGAAAAAAGCTACAAAGGGTCCGGACGCTTAGCAGGACGAAAAGCGCTCATCACCGGCGGTGACTCTGGTATGGGACGTGCCGCTGCCATAGCCTATGCCCGCGAAGGTGCGGATGTAGCCATTAACTATCTACCCGCAGAAGAACCCGATGCGCAGGAAGTGGTGGCGATCATTAAAGCCGCGGGAAGAAAAGCAGTGGCGATACCCGGCGATATTACCAGCGAAGAGTTTTGCAGGCGGCTTGTTGCGGAAGCGGTACAACAGTTAGGTGGCTTGGATATCTTAGTAAACAATGCCGCCATGCAACAAACAAAACCTTCCATTCTCGACATCTCTTCCGAGCAGTTTGACCGCACCATGAAAACAAATATTTATGCTCCCTTCTGGATCACGAAGGCAGCATTGCCGCACCTGAAAGCGGGAGCCGTGATCATTGCTACTACATCGGAACAAGCCTACGATCCCTCTGCCGAACTGCATGATTATGCACAGACAAAAGCAGCAAACATGAGTTATGTAAAATCGCTGGCCAAACAACTTGGATCGAAAGGCATCCGGGTGAACGGCGTTGCACCAGGCCCTATCTGGACACCCTTGCAAGTGAGTGGCGGCGCCACGCAGGAAAAACTAAAAAGCTTCGGCCAGCAAACACCATTAGGGAGACCGGGCCAGCCCGTAGAACTCGCCTCCATTTATGTACAACTGGCCGCTAATGATGGCAGTTATGCCACAGGTCAGATCTATGGATCATCTGGCGGCAGCGGTAACCCGTAACGGTAAAAGGCCTGAAATAGAAATGGAGCAACAAATTGCTCCATTTCTATTTCACCGTATTTACAGCATGGCAATTTCTTTGGCAGTTGTCCGAATGCATGAATCATGTATTTTGCCCCCACATTTTACAAGGTGTGTATGTCAAAAGTGAAAGCCCTTAGAGAACGAGTTTATAACAAGTACCACGGCCACTGTGCCTATTGCGGTCAGGCCATTGCCTACAAGAATATGCAGATCGATCATTACCTGCCTCAGTGCCGCGAACGGTACTATGCTGGACGGTGCAAGAAGGATGTGCATGCAGAAGAGAACCTGATGCCTGCCTGCCGGCGCTGCAATCATTACAAAAGAGCAAGAACACCCAAACAGTTCAAAGAACTAATGGTGGGCCTGCATGAACGGCTGGCAGGCATTTATATCTTAAAGGTGGCCGTTGATTTTGGCATGGCTGAAATAAAACCTTTCGACGGCAGGTTCTATTTCGAAAAAGTGCAGGCAAGTGTGCCGGTGCAACGGATAAAATCAACCGTGTAAGAAAAGGAACTGGTGTTGCTAATGATTAGATGTTCATTACAACACCTTTTTTATTTCTTCCTGATTGGGTTTGGAGCAATGCTGTTAGTTTACAGACGCCACCCGGCTTGCTCTCCTGTTCAATGCCCAAAGCAGGAACGCAATAAAAGCAAACACTGTTTCAATGGCCAGCCACTGCGTTCCGAAAGCACCAAGTTCGCCATCGGTGAAAATGGTAACCATACGGGAGACTGCATACATCCCCCAGAAAATCGTCAGCAGTGCAAGACTTTCCTGAATATTACGGTACAGGGTGTAAATAAGACAAACCACTATTGTGATCCCAACACCGCCGTACACACCGCGAATGGAACTGACTGCATCGGTATTAGAGAGTTTTGTTGCTACCAGGTCCATTACTGCCTGTGGATTATAAAAGGCAATAGCGCTAACCGATAAGAGGCTGAGTGCAGAAATGACAACGTAAGCGGCAGATGCCCGAAGAAGAAGTTTGTTTGCTTTCATGTTATTTGTTTTAGGCGTCAAAAATGAAGCGAAAGCAAAACAGAAATCTTGGTATAAACCAAGAATCAGATGCGGACACTGTTCATCAGTTTACTGAAGTTGGTAGGATTGATGCCAAGATAATTTGCCAGGTATTTATGCGGCACCAGTTGAAGAATGTGGGGGCTGCGCCGGAGCAATTGCCGGAACTTGTCCTCCGACGAAAAGCATTGCAGTTCTACCATGCGCTGTAGGAGTCCGCTAAGGCTGGCGTTGAGTGCTTTTCGAACAAAGGCCTCCATAGCGGGCATCGTTTGCAGTAACAGTTGAATATCTGAATAAGACAATTGCAGAAAAGCCGACGGGGTTAGTGTTTCGTAATAAAAGCGGGATGGCTGTTGTTGCAAAAGCGAATCGACAATGCCTCCGAACGAAGGAGCATAGGTGAAGAGGAGGGTAGCTTCCCGTTCCTGGTCGTCGAGATAAAATACACGCTGCACACCATCCACAATAAAGTATAGATGTTGCTCACGGTTGCCCGCTACTGTTAGTGTTTGCTTACGGCTCTCCCGGCGCATCCGCCATCGTTCACTGAAATGCATCCATTCCTCCGTAGTAAAGGGATGCACAGCATTCACTGCTTGCTTTAATGCTGCCATGGCGTTGTTCATTATTTTGGTGTCATCGGGCATGGCGCTAATCTAAAGCATCTGCGGTTACCTGTTTGCAAAAAGCGTTTTCAGAAACATTCTGAGCTGTTGCAAGGTGGCATTAATGTACGGTTTTGATTAACCGTTTTGTGAGATGATAAAAAGGGAGATTGCAATGAAAGCAAGAGAAAGAAAAGGATATGCTTTTGCCGATTTGCGGTACTTAATCAGTTGAACAATACTTAACACAGGAATAGCTATTAAAAGAGCAAGCATGGGAAGAAACAATAATTCGCAGAGTGCACCCACGACCGCGTATTGGTAAACATTGGTTAGTACAACGAGTGCTAAAAGGTAAAACATAAAAACAAATATGCTAACCGCAAAAATGAGCTTTGACGCATGTGGATGGGCTAAGGTATATGTGGTTGTATTTTTTATGCTCATGGCATAGATGGAAATGTGATTGCTAATATACGATGTTGCTTGATGCCAGTAACCGGGTGTTGGATTTTAAAGCTGTGGTGCGGGTAAGATGCTACGCCGTTGGATTTGAACCTTTTTTCTTTCAAACATCTTGGTTGTCTGCAAGCTGAAGTATGTCAGATATCAGCACTAAAGCAAACAAAACTGTCAGGGCAAATGCAAACCAGCCTTCCTTTATTTTTAATCGATCTTAACGACGACTTAACGCTGTTATCATTCGATCAGTTGTTACATGCTTAGGTGCACACGTAGAGAAGACAGCTAAATTCTGCAGTTCCATGCGGAATAAGAATTGTATGTAGCAATCATACTATATCAATCAATTAAACGGGTGAGTGATGTCTATTTTCAGCAAAAGCAAAGAGCAGGCACGGGATATTGTAGTGGTTGGAGCTTCCGCAGGTGGTGTAACAGCTTTAAAGGAGTTGGTAAAAGATCTTCCGAAAGATTTTAAAGGCTCCATTTTTATTGTCCTGCATGTACCTTCTTACTCCGAAACGCGGCTACCATGGATCTTATCAAAGGCCGGCGATATTGAGGCCGTTCTCCCCAATGACGGGGATGATATTGAGCCGGGTAAAATATATGTAGCGCCAAATGATCACCACATGCTTTTACAGGAAGGCAGGGTAGTGGTAAAAAGAGGACCAAAAGAAAACCGCTTTCGCCCCTCGATAGATGCGCTGTTTCGTTCGGCGGCTTATGTATACGGTGCAAGAGTTGTTGGAGTTATTTTATCCGGCTATTTAGATGATGGAGCCTCCGGCCTCTGGACAATTAAACAACAGGGCGGTATAGCCATCATTCAAACACCCGACGATGCCGAGCAACCGCAACTCCCCAAAAATGTGCTGCAATATGTTCACCCCGATTATACGGTAGCCGCAAGTGATATGGGGCCTTTACTTGCAGGCCTTGTAAAAGAGCCGGCACCCAATAAAAACAAATTGTCGGAGGAGGAATTGAAGCGGTTAGAACTGGAGGTTGTCATTGCCACCAAAGACAATGCCTTTGAAATGGGTGTAATGCAAATGGGAGAGCTTACACCATTTACCTGTCCCGAATGTGCCGGCACACTGGTGAGGCTGGTGGAGGCCGATATGATCCGGTTCCGGTGCCATACGGGCCATGCCTATACAGCAAGTTCCCTGGCAGCAGAAGTAACCGAGAGTGTAGAAACGAAGTTATGGCAATCGATGCGTGCACTGGAAGAAGTGAACATGCTGATGAATAACATAGCCGACCATTATGAGTACCTGAAGAAGAAGGATGATGCAAAGCTTTTCCGGGAAAAGGCAAAAAATGCCGCCGACCGTGCTATGACGATCCATGATAC
>DASVSM010000401.1:0-3391 GCA_036388115.1 Flavisolibacter sp. | reverse complement strand
TCATTGCTATTGATATTGCGAAAGAGTTTGACCTGGATGCCGTGATTGTAGGAGGAGAAGATAGCTGGCAGGTGGCCGACCTTTTAAAGCAGCACAATATCGCTGTCATTCTGAACTCTCCGCACAGCCTGCCTATTATGCCTGACGATGATGTGGACCAGCCTTACAAAACAGCAGCATTGCTGCAGAAAGCAGGCGTTTCGTTTGCCATCAATGATGACGATGGCCAGACCCGCGGACGTAACCTTCCTTTCATTGCCGGTACGGCTGTTGCTTATGGCCTCACCAAAGAACAGGCTTTGCAGGCCATTACCTTGAATGCCGCAAAGGTGCTTGGCGTTGCCGATAAAACAGGAAGCATAGAAGTAGGTAAGGATGCCAATATCGTTATCAGCGAAGGCGATATCCTGGACATGCGTACGAACAATGTTACACAGGCCTTTATCCAGGGCAGGGAGATACAACTGGAAAGCGTACAAACGCAGCTATTTGATAAATTCAAGAAGAAGTACACGGCCCCCGCGTTTTAATCCGGGATGCTTTTTAAAAATGAAAAGGGATGAGCGATCATCCCTTTTCTGTTTACTATTCTTAAATGATGAGAAGTAATAATTTCTTTTCCATTTCGTTATGCAATCTGATAAGGCCTGCCATCTAACTACCAAACCAACCACTGCACATGAAACAGTTCCACACCATCCTCCTTCTCCTGCTAGCATTTGCCGGTGTACATGTTAAGGCGCAAGACGTTTATAACAGTCAGTGGAAAAAGGTTGACGCACTGATCCAAAAAAAGAAATTGCCAAAAACAGCATTGACCATTGTAAAGCGAATATATGCGCAGGCAAAAAAAGATAAGAACGAGGTCCAGTTGATGAAGGCCTTGATTTACCGGTTTGACCTGCAACAGGAGACCAGGGAAAATAACGAAGCTGCTGCAATAGCCGAAGCGGAGAAAGAAATAAAAGGAAGCCGTGAGCCTTATACTTCTGTTTTCAATAGCCTGTTGGCAGAATTGTACTGGAAATACTTTCAGGAGCACCGCTGGCAGTTTTACAACCGTACGGCTACGGAAAAAAAAGATACGACCGATATTGCCAAATGGGGCATTACTGAATTTCATCAAAAGATTGGCAGTCTATACAAGGCCTCATTGCAAAACAAAGAGCTTTTGCAGAAAACTTTGCTGCAGCCTCTTTCGATTCTTATCGTAAAAGGAAATGTTTCTCATCTTCGCCCTACTTTATACGATTTGCTCGCTTTTAAGGCACTTACGTATTTTGAGAATGACGAACGGTACATTACGAAGCCAGAGTATTTTTTCACGCTTTCTGACCCCAAACTGTTTGGCCCTGCAACTGATTTTGCTAAGCTGTCCATCCAAACAAAGGATACCACTTCTCTTTCCTATAAAGCCTTAAATATTTACCAGGACCTGCTTCTTTTTCATAGGGCTGATCAAAGAAAAGAGGCGCTGATTGATGTTGACATCAAACGAATTGCATTTGTTTACCGCAATGCGGAGATGAAAGAAAAAGATTCGTTGTATAAAGAAGCACTGCAACGGTTATTAAAAGATCACGAAGGAAACAAAGCGATTTACCAGGCGGGCTACTTCCTGGCAGAACAACTCAATCAACTTGCCGGTAACTATGCACCGTTTGGAGATACGATACATCGGTTTGAACGGGTGAACGCGGAATTGATCCTGCAAAAGATAGTCGGCGACAGTACTGAAAAAAATGAAGGCTGGACAAACAGTTTTAATCTTTTACAGCAAATCCGCAAACCGTCGCTTTCCTTCACCGTGGAAAAAGTGAACCTGCCTTTGGAGCCGTTCCGTGCTTTGGTGACATACCGGAATGTGCAGCAGGTTTATGTGCAGGTAATTCCCGCATCACAAAAAATGATGGCTCTTTTAGATGAAGCAAATAATGAGGACCGTTGGAAGATTCTTGCCAAACAAAAGGGTATAAAAAGCTGGTGGCAATCACTTCCGGCAACCAATGATTTACAGGAACACGCAACCGAAATAAAACTTGCTGCGCTGCCTGCCGGGCAGTACTTTTTAGTTCTTTCAACAGAAAGCAATATGGCAAAAGCCAATGCACCTGCGGCGGTAAAAAATATTTGGGTATCTAATATCAGTTATGTCAATCGGGGCAATGATTTTTTTGTATTGCATCGTAAGACAGGCAAGCCTTTGGTTGGGGCAAGTGTTGACGTTTTTGATAAGGTTTATAATGATAAGCTGTCACGGTATATCCCAACGATTACGGGACGTTACACAACAAACGAACGTGGTTTTTGCCGGGTGAAAGGCAAAGATGTAAGCGACTATGATTCTTACCTGACCTTTCGTTACAAAGGTGAAATGCTTTCGTTGGATGAAGATGTGTATCTGAACCGGTTCACGGATGAAGAAAGGCGAACCAGAGCTTATACCAACAATGTCTTTTTTTATACCGACCGTGCTGTCTATCGTCCCGGACAGACCATCCAGTTCAAAGCAATTCTTGTAAAGAATGGAAGCAGAAGCGAAAAGTCAGTTGTCACCAACTACCCGTTAACTGTTTATCTCTATGATGCCAATGGAGAAAAAAGAGATTCGGTAAAGCTCACCTCCAATGAATTTGGTTCGGTTGCTGGTAAGTTTACCCTTTCAACACGTTTGCTCAATGGACGCTTCAGTCTTCGCACGAAAATAGAAGGCGATGACAGCCAGACAAGTTTTTCAGTGGAAGAATACAAGCGGCCGAAGTTTTATGTGAGCTTCGATAAGGTCGAATCGGCTTATAAAATGGACGACAGCATCCATCTTGTGGTGAATGCAAAGGCCTATGCGGGTAACAATGTTTCAGGCGCTGATGCTGCTTATACGGTGACCCGTTCCAACCGGGTATATGGCGGAAGAAGATGGAGACCCTACCAGTCGCAGCAAATAGCACATGGCAAAAAGCAAACTGATGCAGATGGAAAGCTGGTGATCTCCTTCTTAGCATCACCCGATAAAAAAATCGACTCTGCTTTAAATCCGGTTTTTGATTTTAGAGTGTCAATTGCAGTAACTGATATCAATGGCGAAACACACAATGAAACACAAACTATCAGCGTTGGTTATACATCTTTAGAACTTTCTGCGTTTGTTCCGGAGAAACTGCAGGCTGATTCGCTTAATCAACTCTCCATCGAAACAAGAAATCTTCAGGGCCAGTTTGTAGAAACGGCGTTAATCATATCACTTTATAGATTATCACCCGAGAATCGCCTGTTGCGGCTGCGGTTTTGGGAGCAGCCCGACCAGTTTGTGATGAGTAAAGAAGAATATGTGGCCGCCTTTCCTTATGATGAATACAAAAACGAACGGGATTACCAGTCATGGCCAAAAGAA
>DASVSM010000400.1:0-3842 GCA_036388115.1 Flavisolibacter sp. | reverse complement strand
CGCCAGCAATGCCAGGACTGACTACTTCTATTCGTGGTTATTTTTTCAACTATCAACACAGCGGCGCCAGTAACAGCTTAAAACTTTATACACTTTTGCGGGCCTTCTTGCATATGGCCTGTGTTATTTCATGTGCATCGGAAAAGAGTAGGTGAACACGCATGCCCTTCTGCTCAATGATAGCTTCAGCAATACACACTTTGTTCAAATACTTAGCGCTCTTTTTGCTCTTCCATCTTCATCATCCATGAAGACTCTTTATCTTGAGTGCTGATTTCTCCACTTAATAACCTGGAATAAACATTTATGAAGAAAAGCAAACGGTTTCTGTTCCTTCTTGTCACCCAACTTTTTTTTCTTTCCTGTGTTGCGCAAAAACAATTTAAAGCGTTGCTGGTAACCACCACCCGTGGCTGGCATCACGAGGCCCTGCATTATGGGGTAGTGGCCTTAAACGAGCTGGCAGAAAAAAAAGAATTTGACCTTACGCTGCTACAGGACCCAAACAGTATCACCGATAAGAACCTGGCACAATACCAGGCTATCATTTTCCTGCATACAACAGGAGATATTTTCGACTCGTTGCAACAGAAAGTGATGGAACGTTTTATTCAGGCCGGCAAAGGATTCGTTGGCATTCACAGCGCTTCCGACACCGAATACGACTGGGCGTGGTACACAAAACTCGTCGGACGAATGTTCACCATTCATCCGCCCACACAACCTGCAAAGTTGAAAGTTGTTGATGCAAAATTTCCGGGTCTGCAAGGTTTTGCTGATGGAGGTTTGTGGACCGACGAATGGTATGAGTTCTCACCGGAAAAGGCACAGGGCCTGAATTATATCCTGTCGGTGGACGAATCAACCTACGACGTAAAAGTGCAGTGGGGCGAGAAAAAAGGGACGGGCATGGGAACAATGCACCCGATTGCCTGGTATCACAACTTTGATGGCGGCCGTTCTTTTTATACAGCATTAGGACATGTGCCGGCCAATTTTAAGGATAATGCTTTTCTTGAACACATCTACGCCGGAATACGCTGGGCAGCCACAGGAAAAAAGTAGTGCAGGCTTTGTTAGGCTGCTTGTTTTTCCGTGCTGCACAATCATCTTATTACACGAAGATTATTACTATGCCTGCTAACTAACTTTTTATTTGAGTAGTACCAACGATGGGGAAGTCCGCTTGTGGCACAAAATTTTCACCCCATCCATTTCTTGCGATGTCTTTATGGAAACAACCGAAGGCCGCACTATTTTATCATTAATATTATCAACCATGAAAAAAACATTCTTTTTAGCAGGCGCAACCGCCCTATTGTTTGCGTGTAACAGCGAAACGAAGGACACGACCGGAACAAACACCACGGCACCAACAACAACAACGAACACATCCGACAATGCGGCGAATGCAACGTCAGCTTACTCGCCAACTGAAGGCGATGTAACGTATAGAGATGGCAGAGTACAGGTATGGAGAAATAATAACTGGGCCGCGTCGGACAATGATGTTACACTGGATGACGGAACCGTAGTACGCCGGAATGGTCGTGCCGTACGCAACAATGAAGAAGTGACATTAGAAGATGGAACCGTCGTTAACAAATCAGGCCGCTTTTTTGACAAAGCAGGCAATGCAGTAGAAGACGGATGGGAAGGCTTAAAAAAAGGAGCGAAAAAAGCAAAAGAAGGAATTGAAAAAGGCGCCGGCGAAGTAAAAGAAGAAGTGAAGGATGCCGTGAATAAAGATGAAAAGAGAAATAATTAATTCCACGAAAGGGAACTAAAAACTCCGCAGATAAGTTAGAAGAAGGGCAGACCATACAAAGTCTGCCCTTCTTCTTGCCCATGAGAAGACGACACCTGGACCAAACAACCTTCTCACTTTTTTCCATTACAAAAATCTTCAGCAATGAAGAATATCCCGGAATGATAACTTAGCAGCCAAACAATCATCGTGACTGCACAAAACTTTATCCGTCATTTAGCCTTACAACCACACCCCGAGGGAGGGTTCTACAAAGAAACCTATCGGTCATCCGGCACCATTTCGCAAGCATGCTTACCTGAAACATTTACCGGCGACCGCCACTACTCCACTGCCATCTATTTCCTGTTGCAGCAGGGCGATTTTTCCGCTTTTCATCGCATCAAAAGTGATGAGTGCTGGCATTTTTATGCAGGCGATCTGTTGCTGGTCCATGTGATTGACCAACAGGGAGCATACACTTGTATACGCCTTGGAAAGGATGTTGAAAATGGCGAGGTATTCCAATTTGTTGTTCCGGCAAATGCGTGGTTCGCATCCGAGCCAGCGCCGGGATCTGCTTTCTCACTAGCAGGCTGCACGGTGGCACCCGGTTTTGATTTTGCCGATTTTGAAATGGCGAAAGAAGGCGTATTGCTACAGGCGTTTCCACAGCACCAGGCACTTATTCAGCGGTTGTGCAGATAGAAGGGCTCATGCTCGTTAACCAGTCAGCAACAGACCTGAACGAAATGTGTAACGATGGAACGGAAGTGCGAGATGTCGGAAGGTTTTGTAAAAAACTCGATGCCCTCTCGGTTGAACATGGCCTTATCATCCGGCTTTTCGCTCGACGAAAAAATAATTACCGGAACTGCTTGCAACGCGGCATCTTTTTGTAAACGGCTAAATGTTTCCCAGCCATCCAGATAGGGCATGTTGATGTCCAACACAATCAGGCTGGGCAGGATCTGTTCCGAATCTTTTACCCGGTCAAGGTAATGGAGGGCCTCCAGCCCGTTTTCAGCCATCACAACTTTCACTTCAGGGTCTGCCTTATTGATGGCATCAAGAAGAAATTCCCTGTCATCTGCGTCATCATCTACATACAAGATGACTTTTTTACTGCTCATCATGCCCCACTTGATTTTTCTGTTCTCTGATCATCTTCCCCGCCGTTGGTAACTGGTTCACTTTCCAGCAAAGGCAAGGTAATGATGACGGTTGTTCCTTTATCCACCTTACTGTCAATGTCAATATTTCCGTGGTGGTTTTCGACGATCTTTTTACAAAGCGAAAGGCCGATGCCCCGACCACTGGCCGGGTGTAAGCGCTTGAAAAGCGCCAGCGCCTGTTCCTTGTAACCGGCATCAAATCCTACGCCGTTATCCCTGATCTGTAACCGTACATAATCCTTGTATTTGTACTTACCCGTGAGCGACCGGAATTTGTTTTGCAGCAGGGTATCTGCCGCAATATCGATCCGTACCATATCCGTATGTTTTCGAAACCGGATGGCATTTGCGATGACTTCGTAAAAGAGAAACTGCATTTGATCCCTGTCCGCATAAACAACAGGCAAGTTTTCCGTTACCAGAGAAATCTCTATGTCAGGATTTTCTTTTTCGTGTTGCGATCTTACCAACAGAAGGAGCCTGGCCAGATCAATGGTTGTTGGTTTCACAGCAGCCTCTGTTAACCACACATACTGCTGCAGTCCCGATAAGATAGCCCGCATCTGTTCAGATACATTCCTGATGCGTCCCGCTGTATTCGTATCATTCCGACGGTTATTTTCTTCCGCCAGCATGTTTGTGAAGAAGGACAGCTTTCGCAATGGCTCCTGCAGATCATGCGTTACTACCCGGCTGAACTCCACCAGCTCCTCGTTTTGCCTGTTCACCATGTAAATCTGTTCATCCAGAAGCTCACTGTGCCTTTGCAGTTCCTGTTTGGCCTGGAGGAGGATGGTATTCTCATTGAGCGCTGCTTCGGCTGCTTTTTTTGCGGCAATGAGTTCGTCTTCGTATTTCTTCCGGTGACGAACAATGATGCCGGCATGAACAGCCACTGTAACCTCGTTTACCACTTTTAT
>DASVSM010000399.1:0-2786 GCA_036388115.1 Flavisolibacter sp. | reverse complement strand
AACTGAATTTTGAAAACCAGTATGGACCTAACGGCTTTGATCCGTCATTGTCTGCCGGCGAACCGCTGAACTTTACCAACACGCAGTTCTTCGATCTGAACATAGGCGCAGTTTACAATGTCAACCTGCCCGACAAAGCATTTTTTGCCGGTGTATCTGTTTATAATATTCTTCAGCATGCGGATAACATGTTAACGGAAGAATTCAAAATGCCAACACGTTTTACACTCCAGGCCGGAGGCCAGATCACTGTCGGTCTCTTTGGGCGGATTTATACGTCTTTTACAGCAATGCGGCAGGCAAAAGCAACAGAAGTCACAGTAGGAAGTGCCTTTGGTATTCAATTAACCGAAGCTGATAAAAACGAATTGATCGGCGGCCTTTGGTACCGTTATAAAGATGCAATGATTCCCTACATCGGCTACCAGCGAAGCGGTTTTCAATTCGGACTTTCTTATGATTATACTGTTTCTTCGCTGAAAGCCGGAAGCGCAACTAAGAACGGCTACGAGCTAACCCTGATGTTTAAGTCGGCAGATAAACGTGAATTGAAAACACATATTCCATGGTATTAATTTCATCCGGTTCCTTTCGTGTTTTTGTAAAGTGCTGTGTTTTGTGTTTATTGTTTGCTCCTCTCCGGCTCTTTGGCCAAAAACTAAAAACCGAGTCATTTGACCAGTCTGCAAAAAAATGGCGGATCGAAACATTTCCTGCAAATCTTAAATCTGATCCGGAAGCAAAAACCAATGTCTCATTACTGGCAGCGGACACCGCATTTGTGCTCCAACTGGCCGGGTCAGGTATTGGCACAAGTACTGTGGATATAGGCAGCGAGCTTGTTTTTTTACTGGATAACGACAGCACGGTCATTGCAAGATCACCGGCCATCCAAGGCATTGATTTCCAAAATCTTGTTTCCACCTACCAGCACCGGTACCTTATTTCATTTTTAGATATTCAGGCCTTAAGTCGTCACAATGTAAAAGGGCTGCGAAAATTTTCCGCGGGCGGAGTAGATGATATCCCGATTGAAAAAAAGAACGCCGGCAAAGTGAAAGAGTTGAGTTCCTTTTTTATTGCGAAGGTGAAAGAAAAAAAGCTCTATCCTGATAAGCCATTGATCCTTTCACCCGGCTTCCCCGGTGGAAAGGAAGTGATGCTTAGCTTCTTAAACCGCAATGTAAAACCACTCCCCGGCATACAGAATGGCGAGAAGAAAACAGCCATTGTTCAATTCGTGGTGGCCGCGGATGGAAGCACAAAAGATATCCAGGTAAAAACGTCTGTTGCAGCTGCGGTAGATGATGAACTGATCCGCATTTTAAAAAGAATGCCCAGGTGGAAGCCGGCATTGCAAAACGGTAAAGCAGTTGATTTTGTAGTTACGCAGCCGGTTACCTTTATGCGAATGAATGATTCATTGAAAATACAGCTTTAGTTTTTGCGGAAGCTGATGCCGGCGCGTTTCGTTTACGTTAAAAAATAGCAGGATCATTGGCAATGCTAAGTTTTCATCAAAGCATGGATACTATAAGCCGTGCATCTTTTCAATCATTCCTTACTTATTCCCCAGCGGATACTACAAGCTACGGCCGGCAATCCTAAAATATAAAGAACACCAGGACGGCACGGGTAAAGCTGTATTGACGCTATAGCTGATGAACCGCGTTAATTTTTTAAATGCCTGATATATAGGCGAAAAAAAATATTGACGCGGTTCGAAGGCCGCGCATATTAGCGTCAATACAACTGTTGGCTGTCATTTTAAAAAGACCTTCCGCTGCTAATGAAACAAAAACTGCGACTCCTTGCTATTTTGACAATTCTTTTCTTTTCAGCCTACGGACAAGTGACTGACACTTCTAAGGTTAAAGAAATCATTGTAAAACGGTCGGTCGGTTTGTTAACAGGCGTGACATTTGGCAAGCACACATTTATTGACATAGGTATCTCTAAGAACAGCAATGCTGTAGTTGGACACCACCCTTTTTCATCTGCATATTTCGCATCGACTGAATTAAAGTTTGGCGACAATATTATCATAGGACCCAAAATTGGTGCTTGGGCAGCAGGCGGCGTAGGCGGAATTGCAATGGGACTGAATATGATTTACTATACTGACTTTGACAATGCTAGTTTAGCTTTCAGACCAGAGATTGGGTTCGGGTTTAAAAACTTCAAATTCGTATATGGTTACAATGCTATTTTGACAAGCCACAAACTTGACGGACTAAATAGAAATCTTGGAAGTATTGTTTATTGCTTTAAACTTAAAAAATTGAACGACAAAGTAAGGCGGTAGCTGTTTTGTTATTCGTGGTCGCTTTCATTGCAAGGTGACGAAAAACGAACAGCCAACACGCGGCTTCATGCAATTGCGGCGGGATGTTGTACCAATGATCTGCGGTTGGTTATTCATCTTTTGTTCGGGCGGGAAGTTATCTATTGAAACAAAGAATTTATCTTGATCTTGTAATTAATAATTGAACATCGGTTCGAAGCAGTAGTTGGTGAATACCGCAACTGCATGAAGCCGTAACCGTTGTGCGAAATACTGAGACCACTAAATGACTGAGACCAAAACTTACAAAGGCTTAGACTTGCTGGAAAAAATCTTTGAGTTCACAGCAATGACCCCGGACGCCAATCAATGGAATGTATCGTCCCTAAAATCAAACCCACCACGACAAATCCGACTAAGACAAATTCAGTCACTCATCAATGCTTTCTTTAGGCAGGAAACAAAAGCCAGTCTTATCGACAAAACAATAGCGCTTTTTCAA
>DASVSM010000398.1:0-2853 GCA_036388115.1 Flavisolibacter sp. | reverse complement strand
AAACTTAAGCAACAAAGGAAGTGTGAATTGAAGTTCAGCTCCTCTACAAAAGCGGGCAATTCTGCGTTTACCAGCTACCCGCTTTTGTAAAGATTAACTGGTCTAAAGTTCTTTCATTACTAGCTCCCTGATCCGTTCCATAGGAACCCGCTCCTGCTGCATGGTATCTCTATATCGAACAGTTACGGTATTATCTTCTTTTGTTTGATGATCTACCGTTACGCAAAAAGGTGTACCTAATGCATCCATTCTTCTGTAGCGTTTACCGATGGTATCTTTTTCTTCGTAGAAACAACGGAAGTGCGGCTTGCAATCATTGATAATGCTTCGTGCAATTTCAGGCAAACCATCTTTCTTGATCAATGGCAGCACGGCTATCTTAATGGGTGCCAGCTTTGGCGGCAGTTTTAATACTACACGGCTGTCCTTTTTTTCTTCTGTGCTTAAATCCTGTTCTTCATACGCTTCACTTAACACCATCATTACCGTTCTGTCAACACCGATGGATGTTTCTATCACATAAGGAATGTAATTACCGAAAGGTTTTCCTGTTGCTTCATCAATGTCATTATCGAAATACTGCATTTTCTTTTTGCTGTATTCCTGGTGGGCTTTTAAATCAAAATCGGTACGGGAGTGAATGCCTTCTACTTCTTTAAAACCAATGGGGAAGTTGTATTCAATATCGCAGGCCGCATCAGCGTAGTGCGCCAGCTTCACATGATCATGATAACGGTACTTGTCGGCTGCGATACCAAGACTTAAATGCCATTTCATGCGTTCGGCTTTCCAGTGTTCATACCATTCTTTTTGTGTGCCGGGACGAATAAAGAACTGCATCTCCATTTGCTCAAATTCCCGCATGCGGAAGATGAATTGCCTGGCTACAATTTCATTGCGAAAGGCCTTTCCAATTTGGGCAATACCAAACGGGATTTTCATCCTGCCAGTCTTCTGCACATTGAGAAAGTTGACGAAAATGCCTTGTGCTGTTTCGGGACGCAGGTAAATTTTATTGTCTTCTTCCTCTGAAGAAACGGCACCAAATTCAGTAGAGAACATCAGGTTAAACTGGCGAACGTCTGTCCAGTTAGAAGTGCCGCTAACGGCACATACAATCTTGTTATTCTCTATCAGTGTTTTTAATCCTTCGAAATTGTTTTCTGCAAGAAGCGTATCCATTTGTTTCAGCAATAGCTCGGCTTGTTCAGCATGCCCTTCCTTCTCCAATTCGTCTGCCTTTGCTTCAATCAAATGATCTACACGGTAGCGCTTGTTACTGTCCCTGTTATCGATCATCGGGTCGCTGAAATTATCTACGTGACCGCTAGCTTTCCAGGTGGTAGGATGCATGAAAATGGCGGCATCGATTCCCACAATGTTCTCGTTCATCTGCACCATGCTTTTCCACCAATAGTCTTTAATATTTTTCTTTAGCTCGCTGCCCCATTGTCCATAGTCATATACTGCTCCTAAGCCGTCATATATTTCGGATGAAGGAAAAATAAATCCATACTCTTTGCAATGCGATATAATTGCCTGAAACCGGTTGTTGTCTGTTGCCATGGCGGCAAAGATAAAAGTTTCGGGTTTTGAGTTTTTTTATTCCTGTTATGACGTCCGGCAAAAGATGCCTATGCTTTAATTCTGCATCCAATCATAAACTTGTATAATACCGACTTGCTATCAGGTGGGTTTATCCTTCATGGGAAGGTGCACAGGATTTCATACCACTGCTTTCAGGAGAATGACATAATAAGGAGGCAGAAGCCTGAAAGGCTTCAATCTCAATAGCCCTGGGTGCAACCCAGGGAGGAGGAGGAGACATGAGGACCATCAACCCTGAAGGGGTTGAATTATGAATGCTTGTGTTGTTCAACCCCTTCAGGGTTATAGGACCATTGCACTTGTTTTCTCCGGGTTGGCACCCGGAGCTATTTAGATTCAACCCCTTCAGGGTTTGTATTACATGTTTCATTGTTTCTTCATATTTCATTGTTTTATTGTTTGATTCTTCATTTTCCAGGTTGCACACAAAGGACTATTCAAAGGGAAGCGCTTCGGGAGCTTGAAGACATTCCTCAACCTGATAAAAGCTTAGTAGTGAGCAGGAGCAACAACTATTTCACGGAATACCCATGCCGATTGGTTATATTTAAAAGTGACCAAAACATTTATACGATGTAGCCTGACTGCTGCTTTCCTTTTTTGCTGCCTTCACAGCAATTCACAAACGATCATTCCCCGGTTTGAACAATTAAGCGTTAACGATGGACTGCCGCACAGTTCTGTCTACAGCATTCTCCAGGATAAAAAAGGGTTCATGTGGTTTGGCACTCCCAATGGTTTATGCCGTTACGACGGGTCTGGATTAACGGGATTTAGGTATCATCCAGGCAGAGCCGGTGATGTGGTAAATAATTTCATCAGGGGTAATATTCTGGAAGATAAAACAGGAAATATCTGGTACAGCAATGAAAGCGGCATCTTTAAATGGGATGTTTACAAAGAAAAAGTAGTGAAGGTCCGGCCCTTCAAAAAAGAGGAGTTTGGGAATGTTGATTTCAAAACGCTTACACTTGATACCTCCGGCTCGCTTTGGTTGTTCAATGTGTTCTACGGCATATTTGAATTTGACATTTCTACCGGAGCGCTGAAAAGGTATCCTTTACCAGCCCCAACAAACGGGCTCACGTTTATCCTTTCATATACTACTGTTGATGAAGCAGGCAACATCTGGATAAGAATTGTTTCCGACGATGAACCTTACATTGTTTTTAATAAATCCACGCATCGTTACGCTGCGGGACTTACCGGCACTACCCCGCATGCACTGTTTTTCAGCCATCATCA
>DASVSM010000397.1:0-2579 GCA_036388115.1 Flavisolibacter sp. | reverse complement strand
AGGCATTAAAGCTGGTGCCCGCCTTTGGTGCATAGCTTAAAATAAAGACCGTATCATTGTCAACCACAATTTCGTTTTCCAACAAAAAGCGATACCGTCCTTGCCAGCCTTTGGCTACCGGGTTAATGAAATCAGTACCGTTCAGCGAGACGTAATCGCTGTACACATGAAAGGGAAGTATGTCGGTAATAAAGCTGGCAAAATAGGTTTTGCTGAGGCCCGATGTTTTTGATGCAAGAACGGTCTCCTGTGTTTGCGCCGGCTTTTTATAGCGCCGCCTGCTGTAGGTTTCCGACATAAACAAGTGAGTTGGATATGCAAAGGGTATTCCGCGGGCAGTATCTGTCGCCGTTGAGTCTTTTTGTTTGCGTTTGGCCATTCGTATGTTACGCAAACTGTCCTGCCGCCTTTCAATGGAGTCCATATTATAGTTGCCATATTCCGTCACGTCCATGATCATTTTGTAATAGATGTTGCAGGCATAGTACCGGTACTGATCGGGATTGTGAAGCGGCTTGTTTTTTATGGCTGTATTGATGATGCGTTTGATCTTGCTGAGTGGCGAACGGATAATAACTTCATCCAGGGTGCCGGGTTGTGGTGAAAGAAAAACGGTATCCTGCTGTGCCAATTTGGATGCAGGAATGGCTTTGGTGCGATGCCCACTGTAGGAAAAATATACAAGGCCATCCCGCAGCAGGGAAAGAGAGAATCTTCCATCGATAGAACTAATGACAGCCTTTGCTTCACCAGCCGCCTGCACGGTGGCAAAAGGGAGGGGCAGTTTTGATACGCTGTCGGCGATGATGCCTTTTACAACCCGCTGTGCGTCTGTAATGTTTGCCATCAAAAGGAATAGGATAAACAGAAAGGCTCGCATGCAGGTGGGTTGAATAAAAACCAATATAGAACAAAACAGCGGAGAGTGCTATCGGGAGCGAAGCAAAGAGTTCAGTGACTCGGTGGGAGGCTCAAATGCACCAGTCAGCGGCGACGTTCTATTAGCAAATGAATCAAACAAAAATCCCTGGCGTTTACCAGGGATAACTAATTAAGAAAACAGAGTTCAGTACAACGTACCACCTCCGCCTGTATCTTCCGAACTACCTTCACTGCCCTGGTCTTGATCCTGGCTGCTACCCATTTCCCTTGTCCGGTAATTGTTCCAGGTATTGCCACGCTGTGGATTTTGCTCTTGCTCGTTGCTCATGTTTTGTTGTTCGCCTTGTTGCTCATTAGGAGCTGGAGGCTGTTGTTGTTCGCTGCTTTGTTGATTTTGCTGGTCGCGGTTTTGCTCATCCATACAATAGAGTTTAAGATTGGAGAAAAGTTTCCGAAACAGCTGCAAAAATTATGCGCAGTACCACTAATGATCGTGTAGAAGCACGGCAATAGTCCGCTATCATTAAAACCATCGGCCACGCCGCTTATCCCAGGTAGTGAAGCCAATTTTAAATTGAATGGGATTGCTGAATTTGTTTGCGGCTGATGTAACAACATATACACCGATCTTGAATTTATCCAACGGGTTAAAAGGAGATTGAAACGCTCTTTCCACGCCCGCAAATAATTCCGCATAGCGCAGGTTGCGTTCCTGCGTAAAAAGAAAACCGGTACCGGCAATTTCCCGCAACTTTAATTATTTCAGCAGCGGAATCTTATTCAAAAGGAAGCCGTTGAATTCATGAACAAAATGTCCCTCATAAAAACGTTTGATGGTTGGGAAAGTAGAATCCAATGCCTGGAAGGACCGGTGTGGGTTCATAAACAGGAAAGGATCACCGCGCCGCTGAAACTTATAATCGATTAAACGGAGGTCATTCTGGTTTAAAAAACTTCCTGTACTGACCGTGTATTTTGCCTGGCCAAGCAAACCTAGGTTCAGCGTTTGTTGCAGGCCGAATTCTAGATAGTCAAAATCTACTTCCGATGCCAAAACATTTTTGATGCCCTTGCGCCATTCCACATAAACAGTGGGCCACCTCGAACCGAGAATGATCTTCTCCAGGGGCTCCCGGCGGTATTTTTGAAAAGGCGTATACTCCAGTCGCACTTTGCCATAAAGTGCATTGTACGGCTCAAAAGGAACCGGTTCATTGTTATTCAATACATCACCCAGCAAACTATCTACAAGACTTCCAGTTTTATAATTGCTTACCGAACGGCGAAGTGCAATGCCAATTTCATTTCGTAAAAAAAGCCCGTTGAAAATTTCCAATCCATGACCGACGCCCAGTTCATTATTCAGATAGATGTTACTGCGTTTGATCATGTTGATATACGCATCACCTTCATAGATAAATTGAAATTCGCGTTTGGCGGTAATGGCGTAATACCCGCGGTTGAACGCATTGTACATTCTCGTCAGGTCTACTGAACCATTGATGTCTTTGTTGCGAAGGCCATAACTGAGACTTGCATTGATGAACAGGTTCTTCCGGTCGGCAAAGAACTTTCCATAACCAATAGATGCATTAATGCGGCCGCCGCCGAAAGCAAATGGCGAGTACAAAGAGATTAGCGGCGGAAGATACCAGCTTCGGCCTTTTTCGCGGTTGTAAAGTGTTTGCCCGAAGAAG
>DASVSM010000396.1:0-9429 GCA_036388115.1 Flavisolibacter sp. | reverse complement strand
AGTTTGAGCGCATCACGTACACAGAGGCCATCGACGTTCTGCTGCAATCCAATCACTACAAGAAGAAAAAATTCCAGTACGATGTAAAGTGGGGCATTGATATGCAAAGCGAACACGAACGTTACCTGGTGGAAAAACATTTTAAAAAGCCGGTAATCGTTACGGCTTATCCCAAAGACATCAAATCATTTTACATGCGCCTGAACGAAGATGGAAAAACGGTTGCCGCTATGGATATTTTAGCGCCGGGCATTGGCGAGATCGTTGGCGGGTCGCAACGGGAAGAACGCTTTGATAAGCTGACAGAACGCATGAAGGAAATGGGCGTGCCGGCAGACGAATTGTGGTGGTACCTGGATACACGCCGCTTTGGTACGGTGCCACATGCCGGTTTTGGATTGGGTTTTGAACGCATGGTGCAATTTGTTACTGGTATGGGTAATATCCGCGACGTGATTGCGTTTCCGCGTACACCGAAGAATGCGGAGTTTTAGCTTTTCTATTTATCAAAACAAATGATGGAAAGAAAATGGATGCTTGCTATTTTGGTGGCGGCACTATCCGTTATTGTACTACAATTTTTTATCCGGCCTGTCTACGTTTCCGATGATGATGTGCTCTATTTATTAACGCTGAGTGGTGGATTGGGGCATTCGCCAAGCAATCTGGTGCATGTCAGCTATGGGTGGCACCCTTTGTATGGATGGCTGGTAAAAACCTTTTTTATTTATTATCCTCACCTAAACTGGTACACTGTTTTCCTGCTTCTTTTTCACACTTTTGGGTTAAGCGCAATATGTTATTTTTTGCTGAGCCGCTTTAAGTTTGCTACTGGTTTACTGGTCTATTTTCTATTGTTCATTGTATTTGAAGTCAGGTTGCTTCAACATCTCGATTTTACCGGAAGCGCTATGATCTGTGCCATAGGTGGCTGCCTGGTTTTAAGCCTTGCCCGAAAAAGAAACCGGTATCTGTATTCAGGTGCATGTCTTGTGTTGGCTGCTTTGTTGTTACGGTTTCATATTGCGGCTTTGGTGGTGATTTTATTCGCCCCTCTTTTTATTTTTCCTCTTTTGGTAAAAAATATAAGGATGATGGTTTTGTGCTTATGTAGCATCGGTGTTTGCTGGCTGTTGCTTCACAAATCACAAATTGAATATTATAACCGGGCAGTGCCGAACTGGAAAGAAAGGTCGGCTTTCAGAGACGATTTTTTTATCTGGTGAATCATGCAACAAGCAGCAAAAAGCAAAAAGAAATAATTCAGAATGAGGCTGATCTGAACCTGCTCCAAAGCGGTTTTTTATATGACCCGGCACGGTTTAATACCACTACTTTATCCACATTGAAGGCTGCAACGGTAACCCATCGCAATCCTTTTGATGCAGGCGAAAGAGAGGCTTTATACTGGACGGTCATGGAAAATAAAATTTACTTATGCCTTCTCTTTCTGACCTTCATCTTTTTATACATCACCGATAAAAAAGCTTCTCTATGGCGCCTTTCTTACGCCTTGCTTCCGGTAATGATCTGGTTGTACCTGATGTTCTTTTTGAAGACGACCCCCGCTATTCTTTTTGCATTTTTTCTGAGTATATTTTTTTATTTGCTGGATGGAATAGCTGATGCCGGATTAAAAAACTTCCGCTATTGCAAATGGTATGCTGGTCTTGGTTTCGCTTTTATGCTTTTATGGAGTGGTAAACTAATTTGCAAAACAAATGTGGAGAATAAGGAATCCCTCAGTCGCTTTAACTGCTTTGCAGATATGCTTAAGAAGAATAGTGACTTCCTATTTGTTGCAACAAATTTTAACGTAGCAATTAAAAACCTGCCTATATGGCTGGTGCCGGAAGCTTATAAACTTGATAACCTTCTTTATTACCAGAGAATTCTAATAGATAATCCCGAAAACATCCTGCGACAGCACGGTATTGCCGGGCCGTTTCCAGACTGGCTTTTGCATAAAAAAATCAGGCTTACAGGTACGCCGTTGCCCTTCCTGAAAAAATATTGCTTTGACCATTATAGACTTAATATAAACATCGTTGAGGATACAAGTATAAAATGTGGAAAAGGATATAAAATTCACCTCTTAAATAACCCTTAGTTTATAAGCGATTGGGCTCCTTATCTTATGCACATCACTGGTACAGGCATCGCATTAATAATGCCCTGTGTATGCCCTTTAAAAAATACACGTTCGTAGAAGCTGTGTTTATGCGGCATTACCATCACCAGGTCAATGCCGTTCTCGCTGGCAAAATGCTGGATACCTTTTGTTACATCATCTTCTTTCAGCGAATGACACGTAACCTCCTGCAAGCCGGGAGGAAGGCTGTTTGCCGTTAACTTCCTTCCATCTTCCTCTATATGTACAACATGGAGTTCGGCGTTGAGAAGGCTGACCAGCTCTTTTATTTTTTGAACCGGGATATCTTCCGGGTGGAAAAGATCCACTGCTAGCGCAATTTTTGAAGGCAGCCGCAAGGGTGCTTTTTCCGGTACGGCAATAACCGGGAAGGAACAGTTCTTTATAATGGAAATGGTGGTGCTTCCCATTAGGAATTTTTCAAATCCGCTCAGGTCTTTTGTGCCGGTCACCAGAACTGCCAGCTCCCTGCCTGCACACACGTCATTGATTTCCTGCGCAACGTCGCCCATCCTGCTTTCCATTTCAAATGTTACATCAGGCATCGCTTTTTGCGCTGCTTCTTTTGCCCGGCGCAATGCTTCGTCTGCATTTTGTTTCAGTTCATCTGCTGACACGATCAGCACCGGAAAATCACTCATGGTAACAGGCATTTGATAAACGTGCAGTAACAATACGGAGGCACGGATAGTTTTAGCCAGTTGCGCAGCATACAATGTTGCATGTTCGGCGCTCACAGAGAAATCGGTGGGGACAACAATCGTCTTCATACTGCAAAGATGAAAACTTATCTGACTGCAAGCATGATTTGGCTCATTTTCTTCCTGCTATTTATTTCGTTCGATTCATAAACCAGACAGGATTGTAGCAAAAAGGCATTGTGTTGACTGAAACGTTTTTTTATGAAGTGGTACTATACTATCACCCTCATAAGATAGATAAGAAGACAAGCCTTTATGGAATGAAAGAGGAATTACGTCTCAAAAGAAAATCAACTGTATGGCAACTATTTTACCACAAGCAATCGGGAAAGGCAGGGCAGGCTTTCATCCGGTAAAGATCGACATGACGCCCATGGTGGACCTGGGCTTTTTACTCATCACCTTTTTTATTTTCACAACCTCCATGAGCGAACCGACCGTTACCAAATTATCCATGCCAAAACAGAGTAACACAACAGTAGACGTCAACAAGAAAACATTGTTCACCATTGTAGCAGACAGGAACAGGGTATATGTTTATGAAGGTGCATGGGAGGATGCAATCGCCGCTGGAAAAATTATTCAAACGGGCTATCATTTGCAGACCGGTTTAGGAAATTTCATTCGGCAAAAACAAAAAAAACTTGATGGAACGAAGCAAAGAGAAGAGCTGATGGTATGCATCAAGCCGCTGGCAACGGCATCTTACCAAAATGTGGTGAACGTTCTGGATGAGATGCAGATTAACAACGTGAAGCGGTACGGCATCATACCGCTATCGAAAGAGGAAAAGGCTTATTTCTCCGCAGGCAAATAATCCCCTAAACGAATAGCGAAAACAGGAGTGCCTCCGTTTGAATTGTTCAATCAGTTGAATGTCTGATGTTCAATGTTCAATGTTGTTACGGCTACTTCACGCTGACCGAACCTTAGACTTTAAACCTTAAACATTGAACTTTATGCCCTGTGTTTTTCTATAGAAAATTCAAACGGAGTCACTACCAAAAATGCGAGGTACCATTATGTGCATAAGCAGCCGTAATTTTGGTGCTCTTAAATTGCTTTTTATGAACATACCCGTAGTTGACCTGGCCGATTTTTTAAGTGGCGATGAAACACGTAAACAAAGCTTTGTGCAGGAGTTAGGACGAGCCTATGAAGAAGTGGGATTTGTAGCGGTAAAAAACCATGGCATTCCCGACGACCTGATTGCTGATCTGTATAAATACGTGCAACAATTTTTTGCTCTTTCAGATGATCTGAAGCTGAGTTACGAAAAGAAAGAACTGGCCGGCCAGCGTGGCTATACATCCTTTGGAAGAGAGCATGCCAAAGGTTTTGATGCACCTGACCTGAAAGAGTTTTTTCAGTACGGGCAAACGGTGGAAGACGGTGAAAAAACCGAAGACTATCCCGATAACGTCGTAGTGGAAGAAGTACCGCAATTCACGCCAACGCTATATAAGGCCTATCGCAATTTTGAAAAAAGCGGCCAGGCATTATTACAGGCCATTGCATTGTACCTGGGATTAGATGAGAATTATTTTGACGAGTGGGTACACAATGGCAATTCAATTTTAAGAGCTATTCACTATCCTCCAATTAAGAACGAACCTAGATCAGCCATTCGTGCCGAACAGCATGAAGACATTAACCTGATCACCTTATTGGTTGGCGCTTCTGCCGATGGTCTGCAGATTCTTACCAAGCAGGGCGACTGGGTTGGTGTAACATCCCTGCCCGAGCAGATTGTGGTGAACGTAGGCGATATGCTGCAGCGGCTGACCAACAACAAACTTCGGTCGACTACACACCGGGTTGTTAATCCACCCAGAGAGTTATGGGCAACTTCCCGCTTTTCTATCCCGTTTTTCCTGCATCCTAAAAGCAATATGAGCCTGGCCTCCCTGGAAAGCACCATTGATGAACAACACCCGAAAGCCTACGAGGATGCAACGGCAGGAGAGTACCTGGATGAGCGTCTGAGGGAAATCGGACTAAAGAGATAGAGCACCTATCTTCCTTAATCAGAGCCATTGCCGTTTGGGTAATGGCTTTTTTATTTTCTGATTTTTCGTCCGGGTTACCCGTGCTGCCGGTTCGTTCATCACAAAATCTAACCATTCGTCCTTTTTGAAAAAATTATTTTTTACGGTAAATCAATATATATCAACAGGTTACGGTTATCCTGCATTCTAAGCTTTCTAAACTTCTATAAAAAACTTGGTACTATGTGTTGTATAGTACTAATTGTAACCATATCTTTGTTGTGTCAACAATCAACATATATCAGCCGAACCTACCGATCCGCTAAAAACGGCGGGTCGGAGGGGAAGCTAAAAAGAGAGAACCATGAACATTGAAAATACACAGAGCCAGATGAAGAAGGGGATCCTGGAGTTCTGCATTCTCTCCATCATTCGCCGGGGTGAGGCCTACCCCAGTGATATTGTGGAGGAAATGAGAGGCGCCAATATGAGTATCCTGGAAGGAACGCTGTACCCGCTTCTCACCCGTTTAAAAAATGCAGAAATGCTGACTTACCGCTGGGAAGAAAGCAACTCCGGCCCACCGCGTAAATACTTCTCCCTCACCGAAAAAGGAGAAGCCTTTTACAAAGAGTTAGAACAAACCTGGATCGAGTTGTCCAACGCTGTTAACACCCTTACCAATAAAGAAGACCAACCAAATTCTTAAACACTTCAACCACAGAACAATGAAAAAGATTATCAACATAAACCTATCCGGCCGGGTAATTCCCATTGAGGACGCCGCCTACGATAGTTTGCAACGTTATATTGAAAGCCTGCGACGATACTTTTCCAAAGAAGAAGGCCGCGACGAGATCATCAACGACATTGAAAGCCGCATTGCGGAGCTGATGAACGACAAGATCAGGAAAGGCGCGGCCTGCGTAACTGAATCTGATATAGAAGAAATCATCACCGCTATGGGACGTGTAGAAGATTTTGAAGCGGCTGAAGGCGAAACTGCAGCAAGCACAGCAACTGCGGGCAGTTCAACAGGAGGCAGCAACTACAGCAGTAACAATACTTACCAGCAACAAGGCACACGCCAGCGCTTTAAGGGCCGGCTCTACCGCGATGAGAATGATAAGTTCCTTGGGGGTGTCTGCTCGGGTATTGCTGCCTATATGAATGTCGATCCAACGGTTGTGCGCCTGCTGTTTGCCATCATCACTTTTGGCGGGTTTGGCCTTGGCTTTCTGCTGTACATCGTGTTATGGATTGTATTGCCGGCCAGCGGAATAGAAGGGTATTCGGGGAAACGCTTTTTTCGCAACCCCGATGACCAGGTGCTAGGCGGTGTATGCGGAGGCCTTGCTGCTTACTTCAATAAAAGCTCAGGTACGATAAGGCTCATTTTCGCCGCCCCGCTTCTTCTCAATATTCTTATCAGTGTGCTGAACGGCATTTTTAATGCAACAGAACTCGACTTCGGGTTCGTAGATATCGCCTTCGGCTCGCTTACCTCCACATTCATCATTGCCTATATCGTCTTATGGATCGTGCTGCCCCTTGCCCGCACTCCTTACGATAAAATGGAAATGCGTGGTGAAAGGGTAGATGTCAACCGCATTAAACAAAACGTTCAGGAAGGTATGGGCGATTTTAAAACCCGTGCAAAAGACTGGGGTGCAGAAGTGAAATCCGCAGCGCAGCGAATGACTGACAGGGCCCAGCAATTTACCCGTACACAAGGCGCCGACTTTGCCTCCGATTTCCGGCAGGCCGCCCGTCCGGTTGGTAACGGCATCGGTCATGCCATTGGGGTACTGTTTAAAGCCTTCTTTCTTTTCATTGCCGGTGTCATTGCCTTTGCGCTTTTCGTGATGGTACTGGTGTTTACGTTTGGTGGATTGGCACAGCCTATCAACGCCTTCCTGATTGATGGTGCCTGGCAGAAGGCCTTCATGTGGGGCGTGGTGATCTTATTCCTGGCTGTTCCGCTTATCGGTATCATTACCTGGATCATCCGCCGTGTGATGAACGTACGTTCGCAGAACCGCTACCTCGGCTGGATCTTTGGCGGCCTGTGGACACTGGGATGGATTTCCCTGGCACTTTTTATTTCCAGCATGGCAAAGGATTTCCGCTTTACCGAACGCACAGAAACACCCGTATCCATTGCACAGCCACGTATGAACAAACTGATTGTGCAGGTGCCGGGCAACCCGGTTCGCTACAGCGGCAATTTTAGCTGGATCAACGCCAATGACGACACCGGTTGGGATATTACAGACGATTCTTTAAAGCTTTCCAATACCCGTATTGAAGTAGAGAAAAGCGAAGACAGCCTCTATCATGTAACCGTGTTCAAATACAGCGCAGGCGACAATCGGCGCAAAGCATTGCAACGGGCAGAAAAGATTGTTTACACGGCCACCAATGTTGATAGTCTCCTTCAATTGAGCAGCGGGTTTGGTATTGGCAAAGGCGATAAATTCCGCGGGCAAAAAGTGCTGGTTGAAATTAAAGTGCCAGTAGGAAAGCAGATCCGCTTTGATGGAACTGTCAGTGAAAAATTGAACCCTTATGATATCCGTGTAGGCGAAACGGAGAACTACAACCGCAGACGGAACTGGAACCGCAGGGATTACAGGGTTGAGTGGGATAACAATGACTTTTATGACTGGGAACCGGATACCGATTATTACATGAATGCAGATGGAAAACTGGTAAAAGCAGGCACAACGATTACCGAAAAGCGGGTTACGCCAAAGGAGAGCAAAAAAGACTCCATTAGACAGGAAATGCAACGGAAGCTGGATTCGATTGACCAGACAGGAAGCGAAGAAACCGACCAGCAACCCACGGAGGAAACAACTCAAAAAAGAGAGATCGGCGGCGATCTTCCCACACCTATGCCGGTTCCTTTTGTCCCTACGATATTTTAAGCAAGGTTGAAGTTGGTACCGCAGGTGCGGTGTTGACTCGGAGCCCTCAAGAAATTGAGGGCTTTTTTTAGCCCAATCCTGCATTAAAGGTTTTCTTTCTCGGGCCTTGCTTTTAGATGATAATTCCCAGGCCTCAATCGTTCCTTTGCCTGGGTCTTTTTTCTTTTCAGTAACACAAAGAGCCGCAAAGGATTTTTCTTTGCGTTACTGAAAAAGGATGGAGGAAAAGAAAAGACGGGACAGAAAAAGCCCATCCAGGCTTGCCTTCTGTGGCCAGACACTTCCCCTTGGGAGATTGAGGTGGCCGCCTATCTTTGCCCCTAAATTTTTTGCATGAAGAGTACACCTTTCACTCAAAAGCATATTGATATGGGAGCGAAGATGGCCGAGTTTGCGGGACACAATATGCCCATCAGCTACAGCGGCATCAACGATGAGCACCATAGTGTTCGAAGAAATGCCGGTGTGTTTGATGTAAGTCACATGGGTGAATTTATTCTGAAAGGTGAGAATGCGTTGGACCTTATTCAGCGGGTAACAACCAATGATGCTTCGAAACTTACTGCCGGTAAAGCCCAATACAGCTGCCTGCCCAACGAGAGCGGTGGCATTGTAGATGATTTACTGGTGTATTGTATTGAAGAGAACAAAGTGTACATGCTTGTTGTCAATGCCAGCAATATTGAAAAAGACTGGAACTGGATTCAACAATACAATGATAAGAAGGTAGAGATGCACAACATCTCCGACGAAACCTGCCTGTTAGCAGTACAGGGCCCGAATGCTACCAGAATTTTGCAGGCACTGACGGAAATGGACATCATGAATCTCAAATACTACACGTTTGTAAAAGGCGGGTTTGCCGGCGTGAAGAATGTGCTGGTCAGTGCAACAGGCTACACCGGTGCCGGTGGCGTGGAGATCTATTTCGAAGACAAAGATGGTGCAGCCGACAAAATATGGACTGCTATTTTTGAGGCCGGCGGTGCACAAGGAGTGAAGCCAATAGGCCTTGCGGCAAGAGATACGCTTCGTTTGGAAATGGGCTTCTGCCTTTATGGAAATGATATCGATGATACTACGTCGCCGCTGGAAGCTGGCCTGGGCTGGATAACCAAACTTTCAAAAGAAAGCTTTACATCAAAAGAGATATTTCAGGCCCAAAAAGAAGAAGGCATCAGGCGTAAACTTGTAGGATTCGAAATGGTTGACAAAGGTATTCCGCGCCATCACTACGAGATCTGTGATATAGAGGGGGCTGCCATTGGTTATGTTACGTCCGGAACGCAGTCGCCAAGCCTGGGTAAAGCCATTGGTATGGGATATGTGGAGCTTGCACATGCAGCAGTAGACGCTACTGTTTTCGTAAAGGTTCGTGATAAATTATTGCAGGCTAAAGTGGTAAAAATGCCATTTGCCTGAATATTGCCCAAATAGTAAAGCGTAACTAGTAATTTATGTTTGTACTTTAGATTATGAGCGAAATTTTTATAAGTAAGCTAAAAATAAACAAGCTACGAAAGCTCGAGAATATAAGTATTGAACTTTCTAAAGATATCAGAAAGCATTTAATTATTACGGGGAAAAACGGAAGTGGAAAAACGACCTTGCTATTAGAAGTTAAGCGTTATTTATCTGGAAAATACATAGGGCAACTA
>DASVSM010000395.1:0-3330 GCA_036388115.1 Flavisolibacter sp. | reverse complement strand
ATAAGGCATCCCGCGATGCTCATTGGAAAGCTTTCGGCGGCGATCCGGCGTGGAAGACCATGTCGTCTAAGCCGGAATATCAGAATAACGTTTCTAAAATTGAGATTGTTTTTTTGCGGCCTGTGGCATATTCAAGGTTGTAAAGCTTCTTGCGAAGCTGATTGTTACTACATAAAAAAAGAAGCAATGAATCCTGCATAAGCGTCTGTTGACACTTCAGATGAACGGGCAGGTCATTCTTAACGGTATTCCATTTGTAAAATATTTAAGGCCTTTCCTTCAAAATAAGCCAACCCGGCTACAGCAATTATTTGTAACACCAAATACACTTTGCCAAAAACCGATGCATTTGAATAAAATAAGAATAACAAAATAACGCTAACGACTGCCCACAGCCAATTAGCGATGACCAGGCTTTTTATAAATCTTACTCCGGAAGAAATTCGTTGTGCTGAGAATAAAGCCAGTAAGGAATACAGCACTGTCACTACCGAAATCATCATAATAATTCCGCCCGGAATTTTTAAGATGCCTTCTAAAGAATTAAAGAATATCAAGCCGGTAACGCCGGCTATAAACCCTAGCGAAAAATCAATCCAAAGCAAGCTGCTCAACTTCATTGTTGACATATTTTGTTTTAAACTGGTGTGAGTACCTCAAAGAATAAATTGTTAGAGTCAAACAGGCTGTCCATTTGTTTTACATTGTACTGTACTTGCTAATGAGTGTCCAGCACCGCAATGATCTCCCTATAAACCTGCTCCTCATCCATCTGCATCGGCTCAAACGCATGCCCTGTTAACTTCTCATACAACTCGATATATTTATTCGAGATCGTTTCCACCCATTCATCACCCATCTCCGGCACGCTTTGTCCTTCTTTGCCCATGAATTCATTTTGTATCAGCCATTCCCGTACAAACTCCTTGCTTAGCTGCCTTTGCTTTTCGCCACGCTGCTGACGTTCATCAAAACCATCTGCATAAAAATAGCGGGAAGAATCGGGTGTGTGAATTTCGTCCATCAACATCACCTCGCCATTGCGTTTGCCAAATTCATATTTCGTATCGGCTAAGATCAATCCTTGCTTCAGGGCTAATTCTTTTCCGCGGGCAAATAGTTGCAAAGCATAGGTTTTAATCTGGTTCCATTCATCTTCGGTAGCCAGGGCCTGGCGTAAAATTTCTTCTTCCGAAATATCTTCATCATGGCCGGTATCTGCTTTTGTTGAAGGTGTGATGATCGGCTCCGGAAAATAATCCGACTCTTTCAATCCATCAGGTAACAAAGCACCACACAGTATCCTTGCTCCATCAGAATAGGTTCGCCAGGCATGGCCGCACAAATTACCGCGAACAACCACTTCTATCTTGAACGGCTGGCATTTGTAACCGATAGAAGAATTAGGCGTAGGAGTGGAGAGGAGCCAGTTGGGACAGATGTCCCTTGTTTCGCGGAGCATGTATGCCGCAATGCTGTTTAACACTTGTCCTTTGTAAGGAATCAGTCTTGGAAGGATGACATCAAACGCAGAGATGCGATCCGATGCGATCATCACAAGCCTGGTGTTATCTATCATGTAAACATTGCGGACTTTACCCTGATAAAAACCCGTTTGATTAGGAAATTGTAATTGTGCCATACGCAAAATACGGTCATCAAAATGGTATGTATCTCTAATTGATTGCGTAAAATTTCAACATCTTTTGCAAGCTCGTCAAAATAATTTTCGGTTGCTGAATGGAATCCTTATTTTTCCAGCCGGAATACGCCTTCACTACAATGATTTCTAACGATTAGCAGGAATGTATTTCCAACACAAAACATCATTATTATGAGAAAAAGCACCCGCTTTTTTGCCGTTTTGCTCACGGCACTTCTTTTTTCATTGTCTTCATGGTCGCAAAATGTAACAGTAAACGGAACGATCACATCCACCGCAACAGGTGAGGCAGTTTCAAATGTTTCTGTGAAAGTAAAAGACGGCCCACAAGGGGCCACTACCGATGCATCGGGCCGTTTCAGCTTTGCGGTTCCATCATTACCCGTTACACTTGTCATCAGTTCTGTTGGATTTGAAACACAGGAAATTTCTGTGAACTCAGGCTCTAACGTTATTATCAACTTCGTGCCTTCTGCTATCATCGGCCAGGAAGTCGTAGTGTCCGCATCAAGAACACCACAGCGATTGCTGGAAGCACCCGTAACCGTTGACCGGGTCAGCGCTGTTACCATCCGCAATGCACCTACTGCCAACTACTATGATATTGTTGGCAACCTGAGAGGTGTCGACGTTGTTACGTCATCGCTCACGTTTAAAACACCTACCACCCGCGGTTTTTCGGGCAGCGGAAATTACCGCGTCAACCAGATCGTGGACGGCATGGACAACCAGGCGCCCGGACTAAACTTCTCGGTTGGCAGTGTTATTGGCTTAACAGAACTGGACGTGGAAAGTATGGAGTTATTAACAGGAGCTTCTTCCGCTTTGTATGGCCCTGGCGGCATGAACGGAACACTGCTGATCAACAGCAAGAACCCTTTTCGTTACCAGGGACTTTCGTACCAGATCAAAACCGGTTTAATGCATATCGGTGATAAAGAAAGAGGCACATCGCCTTATTATAACTGGTCTGTGCGCTGGGCCAATAAAGTGTCTGAGCGTTTTGCCTATAAAATTGGTGCAGAGTTGATTAAAGCGCAGGATTGGCTGGCCCGTGATTATCGTAATTACAAACGCGTTGGTACAACCGGACAGATAAGCGCAGGAACGAGAGAAACAGATCCAAATTATGATGGTGTGAATGTTTACGGCGATGAAACAACGGTTAACATCAAGCCGTTGTTAGCCGGTATTGCACAGGCGCAAATACCTTTTCTTGTTGGATATGTGAGTACGCTTCCGGATAACATCCCGGTATCAAGAACAGGTTATACAGAAAACGAAGTGGTGAATCCGACGACAATCAATTTTAAGTTAAGCGGTGCATTACATTATAAAATCACTTCCGGCATTGAAGCTGTGCTTGCAGGTCACTGGGGCACAGGAAATACAGTTTATACAGGTAGCGACCGTTACTCGTTAAAAGACCTGAAAGTGGGACAGTACAAGCTGGAACTGAATGCGAAGAACTGGTTTGCCCGTGCTTATACTACCCAGGAGAATGCAGGTGAATCGCATAACATTACGGTGGCCACCCGCTTGTTTAACGAAGCCTGGAAAAGAACAGTGACGGTTGTAAATGGCGTACCCACACCGCAGCCAACGGACTGGATGGTGCAATATTCACTTGCTTACCTCACTGCCAAACAAACAGGCATGCCGGATAT
>DASVSM010000394.1:0-2315 GCA_036388115.1 Flavisolibacter sp. | reverse complement strand
ATTCGACCTGATAAAGCTGTATGCAGCAAGAAAGGCACAGCAAGGCTTCCCTCACCAGCCCGATAACTACATGCAAACCGAGTTGGAAGCGTCCTTTATCTATGAGGATACGCCGGATCAAAGTAAGGCTACGGCGGATGTAAAAAAAGACATGGAATCACCATCGCCAATGGACCGCCTGGTGTGTGGTGATGTAGGCTTTGGTAAAACAGAGATTGCTGTTCGTGCGGCCTTTAAAACCTGCCTCGATGGAAAGCAGGCCGCTATTCTTGTACCAACGACCATCCTTGCCTTTCAGCATTACAAAACGTTCAGTGAACGTTTGAAAGATTTCCCTGTAACAGTTGACTATGTCAACCGTTTCAAGTCGGCAAAAGAGAAGAAGGAAACCTATAAGAAGTTGGAAGAAGGCAAGGTTGATATCATTGTTGGCACCCATGCGCTTTTGGGTAAGGAAGTGAAGTTCAAAGACCTTGGTTTACTGATCATTGATGAAGAGCAAAAATTTGGTGTAGCGCACAAAGAAAAGATCAAAACATTGCGCACCAATGTGGATGCCCTGACCTTAACGGCAACACCAATTCCGCGAACGCTGCAGTTTAGCTTAATGGGTGCACGGGATCTTTCCATCATGAATACACCGCCACCCAACCGTCAGCCAATACAAACCGAAGTAAGAATATATCAGGAAGACTTTGTCCGCGAGGCCATCTATTTTGAAGCCGAACGCGGCGGTCAGGTCTTCTTTATTCATAACCGGGTGCAGAATATTACTGAGATGTCCTCTATCATTCAGGGTCTTTGTCCCGACCTGAGCGTAGGCTGGGCACACGGGCAATTAGAAGGTCACGAACTGGAAGAACGCATCATGGATTTCATCGACAAGAAATATGATGTGCTGGTGTGTACCAACATCGTTGAAAGTGGTGTTGACATTCCAAATGTGAATACCATCATTGTCCATAATGCACATCATTTTGGCTTAAGCGATTTGCACCAGTTACGCGGACGGGTGGGACGAAGCAATAAGAAAGCCTTCTGTTATTTGCTGGCCCCACCCATGAGCACACTGCCAACCGATTCAAGAAAACGTTTGCAGACATTGGAGCAGCACAGCGAGTTGGGAAGCGGTTTCCAGATCGCTATGCGTGACCTGGATATCCGTGGCGCCGGTAACATGCTTGGTGGCGAACAAAGCGGCTTTATGGCGGAGATAGGCTTTGAAATGTACCAGAAAATCCTGGATGAAGCTATCCGCGAATTAAAGCGTACGGAGTTTAAAGACCTTTTTAAAGAAGAGATTTCGAAGCAGGATGATTTTGTACAGGACTGCACAATTGATACTGACCTGGAGATATTGATACCAGACGATTACGTGGAGAATATCACCGAGCGGCTATCGCTTTACTCCCGCCTGGATAACTGCGAAAACGAAGAAGAGTTGCAGGCGATGGAAGCTGAGTTGCACGATCGGTTTGGTGCACTGCCGCCACCGGTACAGGAGTTATTCGTTACTGTACGTTGTCGTAAGCTGGCAGTTGAACTTGGCTTTGAGCGAATGATCATGAAGAACGATTCGTTGAAGTGTTATTTTATCAACCGGCCTGATTCGCCTTATTTCGAATCACAGACCTTCAACCGCATTTTGCAATTCCTGCAAACAGGAACTAACAAAGCAAAGCTGAAACAAGTTGGAAAGTTGTTTATGATTGTGGTAGAGCCGGCAAAAGACATGCAGGATGTGCATCATTTTTTAACGAGAATGCATAGGGAAGTGGTGCAGAGGCAAGCAGTATCTGCTTAGATGTGGAAAACGAAACGGGAGCAATCTTTCAAATTTTGTGGCGGCTTAGTACCTTGTGTAGATGAAACTGCACCTTGCTGCCATTGCCTTTAATGAGAAAGAGCTGGAAGCTTACATCATACAGCTTAAAACGCAACGATTTGAAGCTGTTAGCGAAGTGAAAAAAGCCGAGGACGGAACCTTTTATCAGGTAATGGCCAGAACAGTAAAAGAAAATACGCCGTCGTCAGCTAAGGCTATCATTCCCGCAGAGGAAGCAGTGGCTGGCTGATTCTTTTTTAAGCCTTACAGCCAAGAGCCTTCAAAATATTCTGGAGTAAACGAGAACCCATAAAGCAAAGCCATCCTGCAAAAGAGGATGGCTTTGTTGTACAGTAAATATGGTTTATTGATAAGAGAAAACTATCGTGGAATTTACAGGCTGGCTGCCGGCTGTTGTTGTTTTTACAGCAGCGCTTTGCGGCAGGTTGTGGCTGTTGTAAGTGTACGCATACTCAATGGTTTCAGTAAC
>DASVSM010000393.1:0-4111 GCA_036388115.1 Flavisolibacter sp. | reverse complement strand
TGAACGATGTAACTGAGAAACCACCACACGTTCCGCTCCGTTGATCACGAAGGTTCCGCGGGGAGTCATATAGGGAATGTTTCCTAAGAATACATCCTGAACAATTGTCTGGAAGTCAATATGCTCTTCATCGTTACAGCTCAGGCGAAGCTTGGCTTTTAACGGAACAGCGTACGTTAAACCACGCTCCATACACTCTTCGATGGTGTAACGGGGTGGGTCAATAAAATAATCAAGAAACTCCAGAACAAAAATGTTACGGGTGTCGGTGATCGGGAAGTTTTCCTTGAACACACGGAACAGGCCCTCCACATTTCGTTTGTCAGGAGTGGTTTCGAGCTGGAAAAACTCTCTGAAAGATTGAATTTGAACCGCAAGAAGATCAGGAGTATCGGCAATATTTCCAATTTTGCCGAAGTTGATCCTTTGATTCGTTGTTGTAGACTGCATAAATTTACAAACCGGTTTTTATGTTCTTGACATGCGACAAAAGCTTACCTGGCCTCTGTTTCCGGAGAAACAAACACCAAGAAGATCAACTATTTAAGCTAGAATTTGCGACGTCAAATATGTTTTTGGCCAAAACTAAAGGATTGCAAAAGTAAGGATTTCCGCTTCACCAACAAGTTTTTAGCGACATCAAAGATTACGCCACAATGGTTTTGGGTTTTCATTAATACTTGCTATCTTTTTTTCATGTTACAGAAGACCTGGGTAAAAGAATATTTGACCTTCAATAGAAAAGACCGGATCGGCGCCCTTGTCTTTGTGGCCGTGGTGGCCGGGTCCATTTTTGTTCCGAAACTCTTCTCCAGAAATTCGGGTGAGTTTGCTCTAAAGCAGGATTCGGTTTTACTCCTTGCGATGGATACGCTTCAGCAAAGGGAAAAAACAAAAAAGAGGTATGAAGGAGACCGATATGAGAGGAATTCTTACCAGTACGAAGCTACTTCTACAGCCAAAAGCTTTACCAATGGCGAACTTTTTCAATTCGACCCCAATACCATTTCCCTGAATGAGTGGCGGCGGCTTGGCCTGAACGAAAAGACCAGCAACACCATTCTGAAATACGTTGGTAAAGGTGGCAAGTTTTACAAACCCGAAGACCTGCAGAAGATTTGGGGGATGCCGGAAGGATTTTATGACAGGGTGAAAGACTATATCGAAATCACTTCCGTAACCAGAAATTACCCTGCAAACAATTACGAAAGCAAGCCTTTTGTAAGGGAAGAAAGAAAAATTACGCTGGTCAATATCAATGAAGGGGACACAGCCGTTTTTATTGCCTTACCGGGCATTGGCAGCAAGCTTTCGGCAAGAATAATTGCTTTCCGGGATAAACTGGGAGGGTTTTATTCCGTTGAGCAAGTTGGAGAGACGTACGGCCTGCCTGATTCGACATTTCAAAAAATAAAGAGCAGATTACAGGTTGATGGAAGCAACGTGAGAAAGATGAATGTAAACACAGCCACAAAAGATGAGTTGAAACTTCATCCCTATATCCGGTGGAATTTAGCAAATGCGATTGTCGAGTACCGGAATCAGCACGGAATTTTTAAAAGTTTGGAAGAGTTGAAGAACATTGTGTTGGTTGATGAAGCTGCATTTCAGAAAATTTATCACTATCTCGTATTAGAATAATATTACTAACTGATAATCAATTTCAGATACACTTAGGTAGTAGAACTGCCATAACGGAAATAGCTTTGGAATTATCTTTGTATTTTACGTTCTAAACATGTTAATACATACTGAAATATCACCGCAGCCTCAGTTATCCAAAAGCATTTTTTGGGATACTGGTATTCAGTCATTGGATTTTGACCTCCATGCCTGCTTTGTAATTACACGGGTTTTTGAAAGAGGAAGAAAAAGCGATCAGCAAGCAATTCTAAATTATTACGGAGAGCACGAAATCATCAATACGCTAAAAAAAGCCAATTCGCTTCTGCCGATTGCTAAAGAACGAGCCAAGCAACTATTTCAACTCTCCGACCAAGATTTTACATGCTATACAAGCAAACCACAAATCCGGAGCTTCTCCAGATTTTAGAAGCATTGATGGTGATGCCGGAACTATCCGCTTTTCGTCTTGTTGGTGGAACAGCCTAAGTTTATTAAAGGGACATCGTATTTCAATTGATATTGATCTTTTCACCAGTAATGAATATGGCAGCACAGACTTCGGCTCAATTGAGTTAAAGATCAAAAACAGCTTTCCTATTGTTGAAAATCCTGAAGATGAATTCCCTGCCTTAAAAGCTGTGACCAACAACAGCGGATTTCATCTAATGATTGGATACAGCAGTGATGCTCTTGTAAAAACAGACATTTTATACTGGGAACCATTCTTATTTGATGCAATGATTTTGGAAGGGATCCGAATGGCAACAATTGAAGAAATCGGTACGATGAAATTAGATGTGATTTCACGAGGTGGCCGCAAGAAAGACTTTTGGGACCTGGTGGAAATTTTCAATGATTATCCTTTAGTACATCTGATCAACCTTTACCAGAAGAAATATCCCAATCACCATCTTGACGATGTTACTAATGGTCTGGTTAATTTTGCTTTAGCGGAAGATATGCCCAACCCAATTTGTTTGAAAGACAAAACTTGGGAAGAAGTAAAAGAAAGAGTTACTAGTGAGGTGAAAAATATTTAGGTATAAGAATTGCGTTCTGTTAGCCAGCCAATATTTAAAATACGAAAGCCCTCAATGGTGAGGACTTTCGTATTTATTCTTTAATTAGATTACCAGATCCTCGCTCTATTCTCCGGCTTGATATAAAGCTTAGCTTCTTCTTTCACATTAAAAGCCGCATAAAAAGGATCGAAGTTGGAAAGAGACCCATTTACACGGAATGTTTCCGGCGAATGCGGATCCACGTTCAATCGCATACGCATTGTTTCATCCCTGTTTTTTAAACGCCATACCTGTGCAAAGCCAAGGAAGAAACGCTGGTCTGGTGTGAAGCCATCAATCTTCTCCGCCCCTTGTCCCTGCCTGGTCATTTTGAACGCATCGTAAGCAATGGAAAGACCACCAATATCGGCAATGTTCTCTCCCAGGGTCAGGTCGCCTTTTACATGAAGGCTGTCAAACACCGTGTAGGCATTGTACTGGTTAATCACGCTGCCTGTTTTAGCCTTGAACTTTTCACTGTCTTGCGCTGTCCACCAGTTTTGCATGTTGCCTTTGTCATCATACTGGCTTCCCTGGTCATCAAATCCATGTGTCATTTCATGACCAATCACCATTCCTATTCCTCCATAGTTGATGGCATCATCTGCGGCGGCATCAAAGAAGGGAAACTGCAAAATACCGGCAGGGAAAACGATCTCGTTGTTTGACGGGTTGTAGTAAGCATTTACCGTTGGCGGGCTCATTCCCCACTCTGTTTTATCAACAGGCTTACCAATCTTTCCAAGCATTTCTTTTTGCGTATGCAATTCTACCGCTTGGGCATTGGCAAAATAATTTGTACGGTCGACGGTGACGTCATCATAGTTCTTCCACTTAGTTGGATAGCCTATTTTTTTCAGAAACGTGTTCAGCTTTACAATCGCTCTTTGCTTTGTACTACCGCTCATCCAATCCAGCTTTTTAATTCTTGCTTCAAACGCGGTTTGAAGATTGGTCACCAATTCATCCATCCGCTGTTTCGCAGTCTCGTTAAAATATTTTTTTACGTACAACTGCCCTAACAATTCGCCTAGGCCACCATCAACCTGATTAACGATGGTTTTCCAGCGATCGCTTTGCACTTTCTGTCCGCTGAACGCTTTGTTGAATTCGAATTCCGCATCCCGGAATGCTTTGGTTAAGAGAGCCGCATTGCCGGAGATGTAATCAAATTTCACTTTCGTTTTCCATACGTCAATTGGCTGAGAAGCAAGCAATGTATTCAACGCTGCAAAATATCCAGGCTGTGCCATGTTTACACTATCAGCTTTTACATTCAGCTTTGTAAAGAAAGCGGGCCAGTTGATGTTGGGCTGCGTCTTTTGCAGATCGGCCACGCTTGTTTTGTTGTAGTTTTTTTGAGGGTCCCGCGTTTCGGCAGGTGTGCGGTGCGACTTTGCTATTTCTGTTTCCAGTGCTAAAAT
>DASVSM010000392.1:0-13455 GCA_036388115.1 Flavisolibacter sp. | reverse complement strand
AAATCCGGAACGATATAGTCAAGCAACCGCTGGTAGTGTGTTACCACCAACACTGCATTGTCTTTGTTGCGGAGTTTGTTGACGCCATTGGCAACAATGCGGATAGCATCGATGTCTAAACCTGAATCGGTTTCATCGAGAATGGCTAACCTTGGTTCCAACATGGCCATTTGGAAAATTTCGTTGCGCTTTTTTTCGCCGCCGGAAAAACCTTCGTTGAGCGAACGGCTTAACAGGGATTGGTTGATCTCTACCATCGCCATTTTCTCTTTCATCAGCTTCAGGAACTGAACGGCATCGTAAGGCTCTTGACCGCGATACTTGCGGACTTCGTTTACAGCCGTCTTAATGAAGTTGGTAGTTGTCAGCCCCGGAATTTCAATGGGGTATTGAAAAGCCAGGAAGATGCCTTCACCAGCTCTTTTTTCCGGCGAAAGTTCCAAAAGGTCTTTGCCCATGAATTCAACGGAACCATCGAGCACTTCATAGTTTTCGCGGCCAGCCAAAACAGAGGCAAGGGTACTTTTGCCGGAACCGTTTGGTCCCATGATGGCATGTACCTCACCGGGCTTTACATCGAGGTTAAGTCCTTTTAAGATCTTCTTTCCTTCAATTCCGGCCTGTAAATTCTTTATTGAGAGCATTTATACTATTTTCTGATTTTATAAATTGTTTTGTGGACATGCCACGAGCATGTCCCTACGGTTATCCAACGCTGCCTTCCAGGCTGATGGCTAACAACTTTTGCGCTTCTACTGCAAACTCCATCGGCAATTGTTTCATTACTTCTTTGGCAAAACCATTGATGATAAGTGCTACGGCAGTTTCCGTATCAATTCCTCTTTGGTTGCAATAGAAGATCTGGTCTTCTCCAATTTTCGAGGTCGTGGCTTCGTGTTCAACCACCGCAGAATTGTTCTTTACTTCTATATATGGGAAGGTATGTGCACCACATTTATCGCCTAAAAGCAAGGAATCGCACTGGGAGAAGTTACGGGCACCGGTTGCATTCTTACCAACATGCACTAAGCCGCGATAGCTATTCTGGCTAAAGCCTGCAGAGATACCTTTTGACACAATGCGGCTCTTTGTATTCTTTCCCAGATGCTGCATTTTGGTGCCGGTATCAGCCTGCTGACGGTTATTGGTAACAGCAACAGAATAAAATTCTCCTACTGAATTATCGCCTTTCAGAATTACACTTGGATATTTCCAGGTTATGGATGAACCGGTTTCTACCTGGGTCCAAGAGATTTTGGAGGCCACACCTTTGCAGATACCTCTTTTCGTAACGAAGTTGTAGATACCGCCTTTTCCGTCTTTATCACCCGGATACCAGTTTTGAACCGTAGAGTATTTAATCTCTGCATAATCCATGGTTACCAGTTCCACCACCGCAGCGTGCAATTGGTTTTCATCCCGCATGGGTGCGGTACAACCCTCCAGGTAACTTACATAGCTGCCTTCATCGGCAATGATCAGAGTCCGTTCAAACTGGCCGGTATTTTCGGCGTTAATGCGGAAATAGGTAGAAAGCTCCATCGGGCAGCGGACGCCTTTTGGAATATAAACGAAGGAACCATCGCTGAAAACAGCAGCGTTCAACGCGGCAAAATAGTTATCTGTGATAGGAACCACTGAGCTTAAATACTGGCGAACGAGTTCAGGATGCTCCTGGATGGCTTCGCTCATGGAGCAGAAAATAATCCCCAGTTCACCCAGTTGTTTTTTGAAGGTGGTTCCGATAGAAACGCTGTCAATAACTGCGTCCACGGCAACACCGGTCAAACGTTTTTGCTCATTAAGCGAGATTCCCAGCTTTTCAAATGTTCTTCTCAGCTCAGGATCAATCTCATCTAAACTACCAGGGGCTATTTTTTGTTTGGGAGCAGAATAATAAATAATATCCTGGTAATCAATTGGAGGATAAGCCAAATTACCCCAATGCGGCTCTTCCATTTTCAGCCAGTGGCGATAAGCTTTAAGGCGCCATTCCAGCATCCATTCTGGTTCGTTCTTTTTAGCGGAAATAAAGCGGATCGTATCCTCGGTTAGTCCCCGGGGAGCCTCATCGGCTTCAATATCGGTCACAAAGCCATACTTGTATTCGCTCGATACCGTCTGTTCCAATAAAGCACGGTCCTCATCGATCGTATTCACTTCCGGCTTCAACAGGTCTGTATTCATACGGCAAAATTACTTCTATTTGTACTAAAAAGTATAAACAGATTACTTAAAAAAATGTTTCTAATTGACAAAGAGAAAAAGGACCTGCTGCTCAAGGCAAATTCCTATATTCTGATTAAATATTGTTTTCGCTCAAGATGTTTTTACCTTAACGCTATAACATGGAAAAACAGAACACTGAAGGCGTGTCTCCGAAATATTTCTGGATTGAATTTATTGGTGACCGGTCTGTACGTATTCAGGAGGGACAGACAATTCTGGAAGCTGCTTTGGAAGCGGGCATTCCCCATTACCATGCCTGCGGCGGGCAGGGCCAGTGTACAACCTGCCGGGTAAGGATTCATCAGGGAACAACGTTCATCAGTGAATTTTCTAAAAGAGAGGTATGGCTTCAAAAGTCCATTCCGTTTGGGCCCAATGTGCGGTTAGCCTGCCAGGCTTATGTTTCCGGCGGCCCTGTATCGTTACACCGGATGATACGGGACGAAGCTGACATGATGCTCTACCTGGACCAGAGCCTCCAGGAAGACCTGCAAAACACCGGTCATGAACGGGAACTGGCGTTATTTTTCCTTGACATCCGCAATTTTACCCCCTTCATGGAAAGATACCTGCCGTTTGATGTGATTCATGTTGTTCGGCGATTGTTTGCGCTTTTCCGCCGGTGCATTGAAAAGTACCATGGACAAATTATTGAAACAGCAGGCGATGGGTTCTACGCTGTATTTGGTTTTGAAGCAGATGTTCGGCAAGCGGCCAACCAGGCTTTTGCTGCCGCACAGTCGATTCTGTCCGAACTGAAAGACTTCAACCATAATTACGCGGAAAAACATTTCTTCCATCATTTCCAGGTAGGCGTTGGCTTGCATGCAGGAAAAGTGATTGTTGGGAATATTGGTATTGGTGTGAACAATAATCTGACGGTAATGGGTCTGCCGGTAAACGTGGCGTCCCGCATTCAGGCAGCAACCAAAACGCTGAATAACAGTTTGGTCACATCGGAGCAATTCTACCAGCTTTTAGAGCCGAAGCCTTCCGGCAAGCAGGTAGAAAGTGAGTTAAAAGGACTTACCGAGATTTATTCCCTGCGACTTTGTGGTGAGCCATTTACAGGATAATGTGTTAGGACGTTGAGTCAATCCAAAACATTTTGTTCTACACCTATTAGATTGACAGGTTTATTAAAATTATGGTTTCCTATAATTAGCTTGAAGATTATCAGCGGCCGGAAAAAGATTCATTATAAACCGTTTCTCCAGTGGTTCGCCTCTCTGCGGTTGAGCCACCATTGTCCAATCACTAAAGCCGTAAGTATAAATGTCAGCATAAAGAAGGTTTGTCGTATGACACCAAAAAGAAGCTTCGTGTTAGCGCCACCTGGACATTTAGCATTTTGTTGATGATTTGGCTGCCAGATAAAGAAGGCCAAAACAAGTGTATGAACTACCGGAGGCTGCCTGCCGTCTGTCACAATTTAATTGGTACTACCCATAGTAAAGGGTGATAAAACTTCTTTCCAATAGTTAATTTCACCAACTGGATTATTTGTTTTGAGATATGACCTCTGAGGGTCTTTGACACCTGGTGGCAGCATTGCTCGCTGGTGGAAATCACGCCATCTTCTGCATGCATAAGCAATAACTTAGGAATGACTAAGAAAGAAGATGTACACCTCACTCTAATCTTACAAACATGAAACTCCTTATTTTCCTGCTTTCGTTGTGCTCTATTTCAGGTACGGCATCAAAGCTTGCCCTGATTGACCGGAAATTAGAACAGCCCGTTCAGTACGCGGACGACTTTGCGTTTGATCAATACATCAACAAAACTTTTCCGGTGTATGTACAAGATGTGCCTGCAGTGATTGAAGGGGCAGAAAAAGCTGCCAAAAAAATTGAACGGGGAATAGATTGCAATGAGTACGACACTGTTAATGCCAACCATACCCGTTTTATCATTTATTCCGACTGCAAGAACTATAAGTCGGTATCAGTGAGGATTGTCACCACCATTAAAGAACAAAATGTATGGTGCGATTTTGAGCTGATCCGAAAAGAAGATAAAAGAAAAGCGCAGCAGCACTTGCTGAACTTTTCTACTTACCTCGCTAAATAGCGCTAAAACAAATTAATTGGGGGAATACTTTACTTCAAAATCTGCAAACACCGCTTTTTGATTAGCGGCTCCTTTTGCGGCAATCCCAATACGTAACGCCCTGTCCCACGGTGGCAGATAGCTACCGTCGATCGGTTGGCTGTTTAATGCCTTCGGACTTCCTTTGGTTTGGCTGTAAAAAAACCTGATGCTCTTTCCGTCTTGCACCTGCATGTGCAGACGCCCTTTTTTATTGCCGCCGACAAGATGTGTAGAAAGCAGTTTTTCTTTGCCGTCTTTCACTTGTATCAATTGTACAGCATTGCCTTTGAGATAAGCACCAACCAGGTTCTTTTCATCACCAATTAAAACAAGGCCTGCTGTTGCCGTTGAGGTATTCCGGTTTACTTCGGTCAGCACTTCATAGTTTGTACTATACGTCTTTTGACCTATAAATGCACCGCCTGTAGCGGGAAGGGCAGACAATTCGAGGTTGCCGTCTTTTAATTGCTTATTGAACTTTTGAAAAACACTCCACTGCCATTCTCCGGATAAATTCTTTCCATTGAATTTATCTTTCATTTCTTTTGGAATGGACACGGGCTTTTGCGCTTCACTGACAAATTCAATCCAGCCATCGGGTGTAAAACGAAACTCTTTGATCAGTCCTTGCCGGCCGGTGTAGATGCTTTCCTCCTTATGATAAGCATGGTATATGAAATAAAATCTTCCATCTTTTTCAATCGGTGTTCCGTGACCGGGGCATTTCCATTCGCCTTCATTTATAATAATTGGGTTTTTATCATATTTCTCCCATGGGCCCATCAGATTTTTTGACCTGGCAACGCCGGCATTGTAGTTACATGCTGCACCGCAACAAGCTCCTGCTGCATAAAACGCATAGTAGTATTCGCCGTGCTTCATCATTGATACACCTTCCACCAGGTTGCCTTCCCAGGGAGCGTCGTTGCGGAAGAGTTCTTTCTTTTGCCCCATCAGTTTCGTCCGTTCTTCATTCAATTCCTGTATCCAGATGGGGGTTGGCTTGCTCACACTGTTCGCATCTTCTTTCCATATTAGGTGCAGCTTGCCTTTTTCATCCCGCACCGGAAAGGCATCAATAGAACCCACTTCCTGGCAAATGATGGGACCATGGTCTTTGTAAGGTCCCTCCGGCTTATCAGCCGAAGCAATTCCAATGCAAAGATTTCCGCCTTTCTTGTGTGTCGCATAATACACATAGATCTTCCCGCTCTCATACGTTATTTCCGGTGCCCAGAAATAGTAATCGGCCCATGCTGGCAATGTATTAAAAATATTGCCGGCCGGTTTCCAGTTAAGGAGGTCCTTTGATCTGTACAATGGATAAGCAGGCATCCAGTTAGAGGTGGTGGCAGTGGCCCAATAGGTACCATCAATTTTCACTACGGATGGATCGGGATGATCGCCGGGCAGGACCAATTGCTGGGCATTTGTATGTAAAACCCAAAGGCTGAGAATAAATGATATCAAAGGACGCAACATCTTATAAGATTTAAAATACACCACGCTGCTTCCTGATTGAAAACTTATGCAGGAGGTCCTGTTGGCTTGGTAAGGCGCTAACATTTCAATTGCTTGTGGTATGAATGCATGAACTAATGTTGACAGAATTTATAAAGATAAAAGGTGCACAAGCAATGGACTCCGTTCTTCCTGTTGAAATTAAAGCAGCATCAATAATGTGTGTACCGGTTGGTACTGACCTGCAACAGGTGATTATATATTCACTCTTCTTTCCGTTCAGATTAATTTATAACAAGATCGTTCGCCGGTGGCACCCTTATCCGGCTCGAAGTTCAGTTACCAATGGCAGCCATTGGTTGGCAACCAACATGCGCCGCACCTGCATCGAATAAGGGTAGGCCCGTGCGCAGGAAAGTTTGTGTTGAAACAGAAATTAAGCTCTTTTTAGTTTACTCCGTGGCATCACAAGGTATTTACCTGTAAGGCTTTTTAGTTTTCTCCGCGCCGGAGCATCAACTATCATCAGCAGCACAAAAAAGAAAAAACTAAACACGCCGCCGTTCACCAATAGTTTCGTAAAATATAGGTTGGCAGGGATCAATTGATTTACCAATTGTGTAAAGCCCCAACCGCCCAAAACAGCCGCTGGCAACATCAACAACCAGGTTTTTGCCATCCCTTTTACCAGGGATAACTGAAGGCAACCCAGTTTATAAGCCCTGTAATAATAAAAAATGCAATCAGCCACAATATACATCAGCACCGACCCCAGCACCGACCCCACGATCCCATAATATTTAGCAGCAAAATACATCAGCACTCCATAAAAGATACCGCGAAAGATGCCATACTTACTCGAAACTTTTATATCGCCCAACGCATAATTGATATTGGCCATAAACACACTTACAAGGCTGAAGAAAAACTGGGCAACAAACAACAAAAGCAAAGTACTGCTAACCAGTTGTCCAGGCCCTGTCCACGCGGCAATAAGGTTTGCATGGTTAAAAATAAACAGCAGCGAAGCAAACAGCGTCGCATACATATAAAACCGGAACTGAGTATTGACCAGGTTGATGATAGATGTGGTATCGTCTTTTCCCTTTGCATGAGAGATCGCCGGCATTAAGGCCACAGAGTGGCGATTGATTAATGAATACGTGATGCTAAAAGGGCGGCTGTTTACGGCAAATAACGTAATTAAGGCCGGCGAAATAAAACGGGCCAGCACAATCATATCGATACTATAAGAAAAGCCGGAGATAATTTTAGAAGTAGAGGTAAGAGAAAAGATGCGGATAAACTTTTTAAAGTGATCCGATTCAAAAACGATTCCTATCCCTTCATTTTTCAATGTAATCTTCATTGAAAAAAAACTATAGACATTGATAAACAGAGCCCGGAACAGGTTAGCCAGCGCAATGGAAAGAACGCCAAACCCTAAAAAAAGAAGCAGCAAGTTGGTGAACAGGAATAAAAAGTTTGCCGATAGCGAACAGATGGCCACCTGCTGCGAATTGTGCAAGCCCTGGTTGATACCCATCTGGGTGAATGAAACAAGGGAGAACCCTGTAGCAAATACAGAAATAATCAGTGCTGATGACAGGTAAGGATAAGCAGAAACATCTTTATCGATGATGCGGTCCAGAAAAAAATAGCATCCCATTCCAAATACAATAGAAACCAATAATACAATGGCGGAAGCTGAGTATCCCGAACCAATGAGTTTCCCTAATTCTCCTTTTTCAGCCCGGCCCCGAAGCTCAGCAATGCGTTGTTGCAATACCTCTCCCACACCGGGATCTACCAAGGTCATCCAGCCAAGAATGGCGCCGGTAGCCAGCCAGATACCCAGTGTATTGGCATCAATGTTCTTTAAGTAAAGTGGAAGTAAAAGAATGGAATTAAAAATATTGGTCAGTACCCAGCCGTACTGAAAAATAAAATTCCACTTCAGCAGTTTCTTGTCCATCATTTGTAAGGGTCAGTTGCGCAATAGTAACCTATCTATGTGTTATAATTTAAAAAGGTAATCCTTCGTTCAGTGGCCGGCAAGATAATTAGCTTTTCGGTTATTTACACATGAGCATGTTATAAATGCAAAGGGTCCAAAGGCCAGGAATAGCCATGGTAACATGAGTCCTAACTGCTGTTTCCACAGGCAGAAAACCTATTTCATCAATAGATCTGAATACAAATCTTCCTGCACGCCGGAGAAAACAATGCTATTAAAATGACAAATGTTTTAATGGCAACCGACACAGGGCTTGTAGCCGAGCAGAAAAATACCATGCAACTGTTCAGCTCTTTGTCAGGCCGGCATTTGATATAGGATGAGGTAAGTCAATTTAAATGTTAGAAACTCCATGATGACAAAAAAGGAAACAGCTATGAGAAAGGTTAATAAATATTCTATGCACCAAGCCTCTCCAGGCTGTTAACAGAACTGTAGATTATATTTCACAAAAGCCGCTCACCTGCAAATGAAATGCAGAGCTTGGCAATTGAACTTCAGTGATGTAGTGAAAAATTTTTATTTGTGCTTAAAGCACACTTAACAGCACAAAATGATCTGCCTGTTCAGGAAAGACCTCCCGTTGCCATGCATGTTTTATGTTTCCCTTTATAACTGTTGTATTAGAATTTAAAAGGGGTTTAAACAACAAATGAATCTTAAAAAAGAAACCATTCTATAGAAAAAATATTGGCTAAAAGCCTAAGCACATCAGTCTTTTTAAAATCAGTTTTCCAACGTGAACAGTAAGGTATACCGCATAATTTTTGTAAGCTATACGAATGCGGCTTTGCCGTACTTTTTACAGCTTGGTTTTTTGATGTGATAGTGTTTTCAATGTTATCGAAAGCTTATCAGCCAATGGTATTATGACAGTTTGTAAAAATTTGCTTTGGACATTTTTTTCATAAAATTTCAAAGTTCGACCTATGATTTTATCCTGTAAAGCTAATAGCTGAAATTTTTAAACGGCTCTGCCCGCTGATCCGATGCAACATTTCAAGTAATAATAAACAATGATAAATTACCAACAAAACAATCAACATGCATGAGTTTCATTTTCTATCTGAATAACTGTAGAAATTTATGACCGCTTATCTGGTTATAGCAATAGATGGCTTCACAACATATTGTTGAATCAGCGTTTGTGATTCAACAAACATAGTGGTATTAATATTGCTGTTGTTATGACCTCTGTCTGATTGTAAGCATCTCCACGATGCTGTCTTGATTACCAGAAAAATGATTACTTGCCTATCTGATTCATGCGATTACTTGCCATTTACTTAACCAAGAATAAGACTTATAGAAAAATGCAGGCATTCGTAAAAACAAACAAGCTTTCACATAGGAACTCGGCAATAGCATCATTAACTGACAAAAGCAATTTGATTGTTGAACCCTTCTAAAAAACTAAATCCATTTAAATTTTAAAGGCTAGCATACATGGAAAAGGCATACCTCATCATGGCGCATAAAGACCCAACACAAGTACATCGTCTTGTGTCCCGACTGAACGATGGAGCTTCGGAGTTCTTTATACATATTGATAAGAAAGTAGACATCTCGCAGTTTCAAATTTTAAATGAGTTTGGAGCAATCCTGCGTTTTACAGAGCGGTTTGATTCAAGATGGGGCCGCCTGGGTTTAATAGAACCTTTTTTAAGCGGGATGAAAGCAGTAAAGAAATCTCCCAAAAAATTCGACAGGATTCTTTTATTAAGCGGCCAGGATTATCCCATAAAAAGCAACGATTACATCAATCGTTTTTTTGAAACCTCTCCGCATTCTGTTTTCATAAATTATTTTCCCATTCCTAACTATAAAAAATGGCCCGGCAGCGACAGAGGCGGATGGTACCGTGTAGACAAATATTATTTTGGAAATAAATGGTACCAGTTCTTCTGCTCTAAATCTCTGAATTTATTGTCCACTTATCTTCCTTTTCTAAGGAGGAAGATTCCTAATAAAATGGATCCGTATGCCGGACAAACATGGTGGAACCTGGATATGTATGCACTCGACTATATTTTAGCTTATCATGAGAAGCATCCTGAATACCTCGATTTTCATAGAAACACGTTTGTTGCAGATGAATTATACATGCAAATGATCATCGGTAACAGCAAAGATGAAAAACTGCTGGCCCGCATAGAAAACAGTGAAAAACGGTTTACAATTTGGGAGAAGGCTGATAGTGCACATCCCAAAATATTACGTAAAACTGATCTGGAAGCAATTATGGCTTCAGACGATCTGTTTGCCAGGAAGTTTGATGAGAACATAGACTCCGAAATAATGGATTTAATCGACGATAAAATATTGAAACCGAAGGAGCCCGTGCATCAACGGAATACAATCGTTGCTAACGAATACAGTTTTTCGTCTTAACCATAACTGAAATCATCCTCTACTGCTTCATTGCAAAGGAGGGACATCCTAAATAAAACACCTAAACGACCTTTACAATTTTATGAAAATTATTGCGGTTATTGTTACCTACAACCGGTTAGGGCTACTGAAAAAATGCCTTAAGGCGGTGAGTGAACAAACAAGGAAACCTGATTCCATTATCGTGATCAATAATGGTTCTACAGATGACACGCAGGAATGGCTGTCGACACAGCCTGTTATTACCTATACCCAGGAAAACAAGGGAGGTGCAGGCGGATTTTCTTCGGGTATAAATATGGCCTATAGTTATGGCGCCGACTGGATATGGCTCATGGATGATGACACCATCCCGCAACCTGATGCCCTACAGAAATTGCAATCGGCGCTGGATGAACTGGCGCCTCACCAGGAAAATGTGGGCTTTCTATCCAGCACGGTCCTTTGGACAGATGGCAATCCGCATGCGATGAATAAAACCTATGCCTTAACGGAAAAAAGAAGACTGGCTAAATTTCCTTTTGCTCAAAACACAGGCTTTCCTATAATTCAATGGGGCACTTTTGTATCTATGCTTCTATCTGCCAAAGCGGTAGAAAAAGTGGGCCTGCCCATTAAAGAGTTTTTTATCTGGTGCGACGATGCTGAGTTTGCCCTGCGTATTGTTTCCAGTGGCATGGCGGGCTTTGCCGTTAAAGACAGTGTTGTCATCCACGAAACGCCAACCAATCATCAAAGCAGTGTTTTTCATGATCCGCAAGGCGCTATCTGGAAATATAAGTACGGGCTTCGCAATGAGCTATACACTAAACGGCTGCACAGAGGTGAATTGCGGTTTTGGGTCACCTGGGTCCATCGCATGTTTATACTGCCGTTTCGCATCTTGCTAAGGCGAAAAAACCATAGGTGGTCTTTTATTAAAGTGATATGGAACACCAGTCTGGATGCATTGTTCTTTCGTCCAACCATCGAAAAGGCCGGCAATCTGCATGTAACAAGCAATACTGGAGTAACCGGAAAGGTGGTTGGTTTAGACAGTCTCAGGCAGGGAGTAGCGTCTTCGGGTTAGTCACCTATCGTCGCCTTTTCAACCGTCTACAAAATGGAAAACAGGTGCTGGACTATACCGGGAAAACTATGGGTACACTCTATCTCCTGCCATAAATGCCGGGCAATGAAAAGAGTTTCTCTTAACTGAATGACATTGCTCTGAAGGATTTGCGATGTGAATTTTCCGGAGGCCAGCTATCAGCCTTTCAGCGTTCCTGATTAGCAATGTAGTCTCATTATACAGGAGCTATAGCCAGTTAAAAAAGCTTTTATGCTTTTTTTCTTTTCGTTCCGTTAGGAACGTTTCGTGGGTAGAAGAACAATTCTGGTAGCCACTTTGCGTTCCCAGCGGAACACCTGGTGCGGTGCGTCAAAAGCACGAAAGAAAGTGAACAAGAAAATATAACTCTTGGCTCGAATCTGATCCGAAGGAGTGCATTCATTTATACCTGGCCACGTTAATTTATCCTCAGTCGGAGTACCTAACTAAAAAAGAGGGCCGCAGCCCTCCTCTACTAAATCCAACCTCAAACAAATCCCAGTCTAAATTCAAAGCCTATTCTTAGTTGTACGTTTACACATGTGACGGATCAAGGTGTTTTTCATGAGGCGCTAATAACTTATAATTTGCGGTCATCAACTCTTCTATCGGTTGGGCCTTCTTTCCTCTTTTTGCCTTGTTGATCAGCTTATCGAAGATGGAATACATTACGGGAACCACTACCAGTGTTAAGAACAGTGAACTGATCAAACCACCAATGATTACCCATGCCAAACCATTCTTCCATTCTGCACCGGCACCAGAGGCAATCGCAATCGGTAACATACCGATCACCATCGCGATCGTCGTCATCAGGATCGGACGCAAACGGGCGCCGTTGGCATCTATCAGGGCATCATACGTACTGGCACCTTCCGCCTTCCGCTGGTTGGTAAAGTCAACCAGCATAATGGCGTTCTTGGCTACCAGGCCAATCAGCATGATCAAACCAAGAATGGTAAACAGGTTCAGCGAATTGTTGGTTAATGCCAACGCTAACAACGCACCAATGATGGAAAGCGGGATAGAGAACAACACCACGAACGGATACACAAAGCTGTTGTATAGTGCCACCATGATCAGGTACACCAATACGACGGCAGCCATCAATGCAATTCCCAATGAGCCGAAACCTTCGCTTTGGTTTTCCATATCACCACTCCATACATAACTGACACCCGCCGGCTTTTGGATCTTGTCAAACTTTGCCTGCCATTCCTGTGCAACAGTACCTGTCGGACGGCCAACGGTTTGTGCCTGCACAGTTACGGATGTGCTCTTATCTCTTCTTTCCAACTGGCTGGGACCGGAGCTTTCTTTAATGGTTGCAAACTGCGCTAAACGGATCTGCTCACCTCTATCATTGATGAATAAAAGATTGCTGACGTCTTCAATACTTTGGCGGTTAAAGCTTGCGTAGCGGATGTTGATGTCGTACTCGTATTCGCCCTGGCGGAACTTACCATTTGTGTTACCACTGAAGGCTGTTTGCATGGTAGAACCAACTGTAGAAAGATTTAATCCAAGTGCAGCCATCTTATCACGGTCAACCTGTACATTGATTTCAGGGTTACCCGCTTCTACAGACAGTCTCATCTCGGTAGCACCCTGAACGGTTTTCAATTCGTTCATGGCTGATTTGGCAAAGGTCATTACGCTATCCAGTTCAGGACCGGTAACGATCAACGCCAACGGCGCCTGCTCCGCAGAACCAAGAATGCTCACCGGAACCGTTTTCACTTTCGCACCAACGAGTAATGGCTCTAATTCTTTTTTGATCTTAGCCGCATAGATGTTAGAAGCATCTTCGCGTTCTTTCTTATCAACCATTTGCACGTTGATCTCAGCTTTGTAAGCTGTGGCCTGCGAACCACCCATGCCTTCACTTGACTGGCCAACGGTGGCAATTGTTTTGGTAATTTCTTTTTTCGTTTTCAGGTAAGCTTCCGCTTTTTGTGTAGCCGCATTGGTCTGTTCGATAGAAGCGTCTTTCGGCATTTCTATCTGTACCAAAAACTCACCCCTGTCACTCTTGGCAAAGAACTCCGCACCAATATAACCGGCACCTAACAGATAGAAGGATGCAACCAGCAAACCAAATACAACACCAAGCGTTGTTTTCTTATGTGCCAGCGACCATTTCAAAATGTTGGTTACCCAGTTCGTGAAATTG
>DASVSM010000391.1:0-2320 GCA_036388115.1 Flavisolibacter sp. | reverse complement strand
CAGGTGTACAATGTAAGGCCGGCAGTTAGTATTGGTTGTGTACCAGGGAGGCCATCAGCCAACTTGTTTTATTCAGAGCTTCGATGCGGTTTTGAGCACCGGTTTTAAAAAAAATGTTTTTCACATGTTGTTTTACTGTTTCAGGACTTATACTCAGGTGCTGGGCAATTTCTTTGTTCATGCGGCCTTGGGCCATTAACGCCAGAATCTGTATTTCGCGGGACGTCAGGTGTTCAGTTGTAAAAGAAGAAGCAGTTAGTTTTGGTTGATATGTTGATTGCATTTTGTTTGCTTTATACCTCAAAGGTGGTACACCGGTTTCCGGTTATCAAGGGTTTTTTCACGGTAGACCCCGCTGTTTTTTCACGGAGGGGCTTACCGTGAATTATCGCCACCGTGTATTTGCTTTTGATCTTTTTGTCAGCTTATTTTGCTGAAATTCAAAACCAACCTACTATGTCTCATCTTTTGACTGTTATTTTTGGAAAAGATCGGATTGAAGAATTGTTATCTCTTAAGCCAGACAAAATTGTTGTAACGACGACACTTGAAGAAGCTGTTTTAAAGGATGGCTCCAACGCTGGCGTAGTACAGGTAACAGCCTTTGCTATGCGTGCTGGCAGTGATGAACCGCTGGGATCAGTAGGGGGTTGTCCAATGCCACCATGCAGTTGATTGTCTGAATGCAGCTTCCTTTAATACCTGACTACCTTGTTTTCATTTGTTACCAATTTTTTAGAGCCGGTTGCCCTCCTTTTTTATGTGGCTGGTTTTGCTATTTATCGTAGCCATGGCAAGATGAAGGAAACACAAGTCTTGTTTATTTATTACATATTGATGACTACGTTACAACTTCTTGCAAGCATCAATGTAAAATTGGGTTTTACCAAGGAGGGAAATATCTGGCAATATGAAATTGCCGGCTTTTTAACGGCCACATTTATTGGTTATTATTTTTATCGGCTTTTAAATGGCTCCGTAAAAAAGAAAGTGATCCTGCTATTGATCAGTAGTTATCTTCTATACGCGGTTTTTCGGCAGTTTACAATAGAAGGCCGGCGCTTGTTTGACAGCGTAGGTTATTCGTTGTTATCCGCCTCCATTGCCATTTATGTATTTATGTATTTTCACCAGCTTCTAAAAAACGTATCAGAGGTTAGTATTCTAAAGGACTTCAACTTCTGGCTGGCGTCCAGTTACCTCGTTTATTTTGTGGGCGGTTTTATCATCTTTGTCAGCTACTATTATCTTACCACTAAAATTATAAAAACGTATACCCAACCGGAGAGAGATTTGTTAACGGCTTTGTGGGGATTGCATAATGTACTACTTTTCCTTGGTGCATTATCGCTCCTAACAGGAAGCTTATGGATAACTTATCGCAGGAAGTCAGTTTAATTTTCATCGCCTCGTCTTTCCTCTTACTTATAGCAGTAGGCATTGTAACCCTGGTGATGGTATATCGCCGCAAGCAAACAGAATATATCCACGAGCAAACCCGCATGAAGGCCGCTTTTGAAAAAGAGCTGCTGGAAACCCAACTGGAAATCCAGGAGCAAACAATGAAACACCTGGCACAGGAGATTCATGATAATATCGGCGGCACCCTTACGCTGGCAAAGCTCAATCTTAACACCATCCGCGAAGAGCAACTTGATGGCGCCGGCGAAAAAGTTGGAAACGCAAAGGAACTGGTTACCAAAGCCATTTCCGACCTGCGCATTCTTTCTAAAACCTTGCACACCGAGGCGGTTTTATCCGCTGGTATCCAAAAAGCCATTGAAATGGAGCTAAAACTGATTGACAGATCAGCAGCACTGGGCACTTCTTTAACTGTCGATGGAACACCCATTACACTTGATCAGCAGAAGGAGCTTATCCTGTTTCGCACCGTGCAGGAAGCACTCAACAATGCCATAAAACATGCAGGGGCAACCACTATTCATATCAATCTTTCCTATCATCCTCACACATTTGATGTAACCATCAAAGACAATGGAAAAGGGTTTGATGCGATGGCTATCGAAAAAGACCCGGAGAGGGGTTCGGGGCTGCGAAACATGAAGAACCGGACAAAACTCATCGGTGGTCATCTTTCTATTGACTCAGATGCCGGCACAAAAATTCAGATTAGCCTTCCTATTATTGCTGCATGAAAGGGACCATCGCGATCGCTGATGATCATGTATTGCTGCGGAATGGGCTTGCCAATCTGCTGAAAGATCTCGGGTACTCCGTTTTGTTCCAGGCTGACCATGGCATCCAGTTTATCGAAAAATTAAAAAGCCACCCATTACCGGAAGTAGTATTAATGGACATT
>DASVSM010000390.1:0-4042 GCA_036388115.1 Flavisolibacter sp. | reverse complement strand
CCGGCCGAGGTGAGCTTCACCAGGTGCTTGTACCCGGTTTCATTTTTTGCCAGTAATATCTGGTGAAAGCGACGGTCTTTTTCTTCTTTGGTAAACGCTCTTCTGTGCCGGTCAGCAACCACATAAAATTCGCAGCCGACAATGGGTTTTACTTTGGGTTTTCCGTGTTCATCTAAGTTTTTATATGCCTGGGAAACAAACTCAAAGGCGCCAAACATATTTCCATGGTCGGAAATGGCAAGTGCCGGCATGTTATCATCAATGGCTTTCTTATAAAGCGACTGAATGGAAGCGGCCCCATCCAATAAAGAGTATTGCGTATGGACGTGTAAATGTGAAAACTTCATCTTTCTCCTCTTGATCTGTGTCAAAAATTTTTCGGGCAGAACTGCTGATACGGTGCAAGTTACATAGCCCAAGGGCAATAAACCCTGTTAAGCGCCGTCGAAAGAAATCCACATAGTGTGGGAAAAAGTCCATAAAACCACTATTTTCGTCTTCCACGAGAACTCAAAACAAGCCTCATGCTAAAAAACATTATCCTATTAGCTACTATCTTGTTCTTCGGAGCAAACTCGACGGTATCCGCGCAAGGCAAACAAGTTAAAGCCGAACCTTCCAAATCAAATATTAAATTTCTAGAGGACATTACGATTGAGCCGGAGGCCGAACAACCGGCTGCAACAACGACGAAACCGGCTACTATTCCCTCTGTAAAAAAAGACCTTCTTGCTGTTGCTGCCAGGGCCGATGGTAATATAGAAGGCGCAGAAGGCCTGCAATTCAAATATTCGCTTTTACTCAATATAGAAGTGGAGCTTATAAAAAACATCAGCCTCTTTCGTTTGATTGACGATTGGTATGGTGTGAAGTATCTTTTTGGTGGCACCTCAAAGAATGGCATTGACTGCTCGGCATTAATGCAGGTGTTGTTTACTTCTATTTATGGTATCTCATTGCCGCGGACCGCAAAAATGCAATATGATTTCAGCAGAAGGATTTCCCGCACCGAACTAAAAGAAGGTGACCTGCTTTTCTTTAATACCAGAGGCGGGGTATCGCATGTAGGGATGTACCTGACCAATAATAAATTTGTTCACGCTTCCACCAAAGGGGTTACCATCTCTGATATGTTTGATCCTTACTATGCTTCGCGTTTAATTGGCGCCGGAAGAGCAATTGAAGAACCGCAACAGCCGGTTATCTTATCATCAACCAAGCCTTAACCGTTTCTTTATGGTTTGCCAGACGGGAATAGCGTCTGGTGATAGTTTCAGCCAGATCATAATGGTTGCAAACGGCAACAGGAAGGCTAAACTGCGGATGACCATCCAGTGCAGGCCAGCCACATTTTGAAAGAGGAAAAAGGCCGGCAGGAAGCAAACTCCTGTTAAAACAATGGCGTAGGCCGTGTTATAATCAAAGGGCTGCATATTAAATTTCCGGAGAAGGAAAAAATAGCGAATGGTGTTGTACACCGCAAATGAAATCAATGCCGCAATAGCCGGCCCTGTCATTCCCAAATCCCTTGTAAGAAAAAAGTTCAGCGGTAGCATCAGGCCCAGCAGGATCAGTCCTGTCACAAATTCAAACCGCCAAAAGGTAGACGTCCCGATGATTTGCCCATTTACTCCTGCGCCCATATCAACAATACGGGTTAACCCGAAATAAAAAAATACCCATTTAGCTTCCAGGTAGGCCGGCTGCAAATGAAATGTCCTGATGCCATCTTCATAATTTAACCAAATGAGCGAGAACATACCGCAGGAGAAAAGGAGAAGATTAATAGATGACCTGTGATAGATCCTGTTAAGTTTTTTATAGTCCTTGTCTTTCCACGCCTGGGAGAGCGGCCCGGTAGAAGCAGCAATCACAGCCCTTTGTGGTGCCTGCACAAGACTGGCAATATATTGACCAAATGTAAAAACGCCTGCTGCGCCCATGCCATCGGGAAGAATAGCAGCAATAAAAATGGTATCAATAACCGAGGCAAGACTAAATACCAATCCTCCACTCCATACAAAAGCAATCAGCGTCAAAATCTTTTTTTGGAATTTTTGTGTGACAATACTTTTTTCAAACGTATAGTAGAGAAGGCGGTTCTTCTTGAGATAAAACAAAAGATAAATTACCAGTATGATGTAGATAAAGGAATACAAACTGATAAACGTTTGAAAGCTGGTAATGAATTTAAACGTTGTTGCGGCAATTAGGACGGTAACAAAGCCGCGGAAGACAACCTCCTTCAGGAAATTGCTAAGAACAGCTTTGTGCAATTGCCAGGCGTATGCATCCAGAACCATAAAAATGGTATAGCCAAATCCGAAAGGGAACAACCAATAGTAATATTCCGGCAACTCCGGTGAATTTGAAAAAATTTTGTTGATAAGTACGCCCTTGAAGAGCAGCCCCAGAATAATTACCAGCAAAAAACCAATACAGGGAACCAGTAAGGCAATGGTTAACTGGTCGCTTTTGTGTGGCGGCAGATGCGCTTTATAGTAGGGGAAGAACTTACTTATATAAGCGGACATGCCAACGTTGGCAACTGAAAACATAAGCACAGCAACAGCAACAAAAATTGCAGTAAGTCCAAACTGCTGTGTAGTGAAACCGCCCTGCCGCGTAAATAAATAGGTGTTGAAAAATCCAAGGGCAAAACCTATGTAAACTACAAACGAAGAAATAATGCTTTGCCGCCGGATGGTACTCATCTCATGGTAATAATGTGCAAATATGCAGATGCGCTGATGAAATACAAGTTTTGTTATTACACATTAACAGCTGCCATTAAAGTTTCCTGACATCAATGTAAAAATTTTTGTCGATGGTAAACTGCTTGTCAGCCATCAGCTTTAATGTTTTCCAGACAGCAGAAGGCATAAGCCACTGGCCGTCCGCCAACTTCACCGGCATCATAAAGTTTGGGACAATATTTTTCCAACGGTATTGGATATTAGTTCCCGACTGCTTGTATTCCAGCACTGGTATTTTGGGTGTCCGCAAATATTGTTCAAACACTTTGCTCAGATCTTTACCGCTTTGCAGGGCAATGTAGTTTTCTACCTGTCTTGACGTAATAGTCTGGTGGTAAAAATCTTTGTTTAAGCCCCTCACTATCTGCCGGAACTTTTCATCATCGTTGATTATCTGGCGAATGGTGTGAATGAGATTTGATCCTTTAAAATACATGTCACCGCTTCCTTCTTTGTTCACGCCGTAATCGGCAATGATCGGCTGGTCGTTCTGAATATTTTTCCGCAGACCTTGCGTGTATTCATTGCCCGCTTGCTTGCCATAGTAGTATTCCGTGAACAGCGTTTCAGCATAGTCGGTAAACCCTTCCTGGATCCACATGTCCGCACGGTCCTTCGCCGTAATATTATTGCCAAACCATTCATGTCCTGTTTCATGAACAATGATGTAGTCCCATTTTAAGCCCCATCCGGTAGTTGATAAATCGGTACCCAGATAACCGTTTTTGAATTCGTTTCCATACGCCACCGCACTTTGGTGTTCCATTCCAAGGTAGGGCGACTGCACCAGCTTATAGCCATCTTCGTAAAAAGGATAGGGACCGAACCAATGTTCAAGTGCATGCAAGGTTGGCTTCACCTGTTCAAATTGCTTTTTTGCCTTTTCCAGCTCATAATCCAACACCCAGTAAAAAACATCAAGTTTGCCTTTTTCGCCTGCAAGCGTATCGTTCCAGTTAACATAACTCCCGATGTAAGGAACGATGTTGTAGGCGTTGATTGGATTGGTTACTTCCCATTTATAAGTTGCATTTCCGTTTGATGTGCTCTTGCTGGTAAGCCGGCCATTGCCCACCGCCACCATGTTCTGCGGAACGGTAATGGTTAGCGTTGCACCCTTGTCAGGTTCATCGGCCCAGTAATCTTTGCAGGGATACCAAAGCGATGCCCCATCACCCTGGCAGGCTACACTCATCCACGGTCGGCCTTGTTTGTCTTTCGCCCAAACCCAGCCGCCGTCCCACGGCGGGTTAATCGCTTCCTTCGGCTTGCCATGGTAAACAATG
>DASVSM010000389.1:0-5316 GCA_036388115.1 Flavisolibacter sp. | reverse complement strand
AATTTCTTTGGCCACAGTAACACCATCTTTGGTTACAGCAGGAGAACCAAATTTTTTCTCAATCACAACATTGCGGCCTTTTGGTCCTAATGTTACTTTAACAGCGTTGGCCAACACGTCAACGCCTCTCTTCATTTTATTACGGGCATCAGTTTCGAAAAACAGTTGTTTTGCCATAGTTTATTTAATTTGAAAATTTAAAAATTTGAAAGTTTGAAAATGGTATGAGTAAGAGTCATGTGAAACCCATTTTCAGATTTTCACATTTGCATGTCGCTAATTATACGATAGCTAATATGTCGCTTTCACGCATAATCAGGAAGTCATCTCCTTCAATGGAAATTTCCGTACCGGCGTATTTGCCGTACAATACAGTATCGCCTTCTTTTACAGTAACAGGCTCATCTTTTTTACCTGGACCGGCAGCGATCACAGTTCCGCGTTGCGGTTTTTCTTTCGCTGTGTCTGGGATAATAATGCCACCGGCAGTTTTTTCTTCTGCAGCAGCAGGTTTCACAATCACTCTGTCGTGCAGGGGGGTAACATTTACTTTGTTAGCCATACTTCTATGATTTTTTGGTTTTAATGAATGGAATCAGCCGTTTTGGCTGGCGGGCAAAGGTAGGCGAATAGCGTGCCGTCCGTGATAAAGCGGAAAAAATTTCAGGAATAGCTGCGCATGAGGCGAAAACGGACTGACAAGAAAAAAGAAAACCCTTCCAAAATGCCAAAATTTCATCAAACAACTTTCCTATGTGCGTCCGGCAATCCTCCGCATTTTCAAATTCTTATCTTCGCGGCCTCAATATGGACGCTCTGATTAAACCAATAACCAAAGATGAACTAAAGTGGGCAGAGGCCGTTAAAGATCCTTTGTTCAGGCGGCGCTTGATTGTTTCCGTACTCGGATGTTTTATCTGTCTTGCCATTCTGCCATTCTTTTTTCAAATTATTGAACGGAGGCAAGGCCCCGTATTGCACGATTTCATTCTTGATGCCTTACCGGCAAAAGATGTTTCTATCCCGGTGTTTGCCATTATTTGGGGAATGGCTGGTTTAATGATTGTTCGCTGTTTTCAGAACCCCCGTTTTATGGTGCTGGCATTTTTGAGCTTCTGCCTTTTCTTATGCAGCCGGTTTATTACCATTTCACTTGTGCCATTGAATGCTCCGCTTGAATTAATACCGCTGGTAGATCCGCTGAGCAACTCTTTTTACGGAGAAAGCTTTATTACAAAAGATCTCTTCTACTCCGGTCATACAGCCTCGCAATTTCTATTTAGCTTTTGCCTGTACAAGCGAAACGATAAGCGGATCGCCTTTGCTTGCGGGGCTATAATGGGTGTGTTGGTATTGATACAACATGTTCATTATACGGTAGATGTGCTGGCTGCCCCTATCTTTGCGTACTTGTGCTATTTCGTCGCTAAAAAACTGGTATCTGACTAATATCAGGTTTTGCACAGGGTAAATATCTTTTTCTTTACCATTTTAAAAGAAGTTTTATTTTTAAAACGTATTCAGTTAACATAAAAACCTATCAACCATGAAAAAGTTAACTGTTCCTTACTACGAACTGGGAACCAAACTGACGGATGAGCAGAAGGAATTTTTCGATAAGCAGGGAGCGATCATCTTCAGAAATTTTATCACAAAAGAAAAGGTACAAGAGATTATAGCCGAGACACAGCGTATTGAAAAAGAGTGGTTGGATGCCGGTTATGATAAAATGAATGGCATTCCTTTAAAATTCGGGAAGGACGCCGATGGTAATAAATGTATACAACGTCTTTGCTTTCTTTCGCAACATAGCACGGTTTTAAAAGGTATGTTAGCAGATCCCCGCCTGAAAACCCTTCTTGACCTGGTTCAGCCGTTTGAAGGCCGGATTGGCGAAGATGAAAAAGATGGACTTGTTCTCAACAATTATGTTCGTACAGAAGAAAGTGCCTTCTCCCAAATGGGATGGCATACCGATAGCCCGCGGGACCTGTTCTTAGGCCAGCGCATTATGCCAATGCTCAACGTTGGTATTCACCTTGATACAGTTCCGTTTGACAACGGAGGCCTGCGCATTCTGCCAGGTACACACAAACAAGGCATGCTTCGCCTTCTTTTTGGTAAAAAATACTTTATCGATCACAAACCCGACCGCCGGGAAGTTGGCTTCGACATCAGCGCCGGCGACTTAACGGTTCATGATGGACGCTTGTGGCACCGTGTACAAAAATCACCTTTCATTGGCGAGAAGAGTCGCAGAAGAGTGATGTATGTACCTGTGGTTACCGGTAAGTACATGCCGAAGGACAGAAACAGCAAAACTCCTTTCTACCACCGTTTTGCCTCTACGGTTCAAAACTAAATTCCGCGAATGTCGTTTGCATTAATAACCGGCGCCAGTAAGGGCATAGGGAAAGCTATGGCCGTTGAACTGGCTGCCAAAGGTTATAACCTGGCTATTGTTGCCCGTAGCGAAGAATTGTTGAAGCAAGTTAAGACTGAGATTGAGGCTAAGTATAAGGTAAGGGTTGAATACCTAGTCCTTGATCTGTCTGCTTTGATAGCCGCACAAGAGGTTTTCAATTGGTCTTTGCAAAATGGCTTTGATATATCCGTTCTTGTGAACAATGCCGGATATGGCTTGAGCGGTGCATTTGAAAGCTATCCTTTGGAACAACATGTGAACATGTTGCAGGTGAACTGTACAGCATTGGTTCAACTAACCTATCTTTTTCTGCCGCAATTAAAAAAGCAGGCGCAGGCATACATCCTGAACATTTCCTCTTCATCTGCCTACCAGGCCGTTCCTTACCTAAGCCTTTATGCAGGCTCCAAAGCGATGGTCCTTCTTTTTACAAGAGGCCTACGACACGAACTGCGCAAGACCAATGTGAGTGTTACGTGCATAAGTCCCGGAGCAACGGATACAGAATTTAACTCACGGGCGAAGATTGGCCCTAAAGCTATGAAGGCAGCCAAAAAGGTAATGATGACACCGGAACAGGTGGGTAAAGTGGCGATTGAAAGTATGTTTTCCAAAAAGGCAGAAGTAGTTGTAGGTGTTCTGAATAAACTCGGTGGCCTTCTCTCCTGGTTGCTTCCCAAAAAGCTGGTAGAAACAACAACAGCTAATCTTTACGAGTGAGGTAATGAGAGATAAGTAATCAGTAATGAGTAGCAAACTCGAAGCGACTTTTACTCATTATTCATCACTCATCATCTTGTCTTCTCTTCAAATAATTTTTCAAAGGCCGGGCTCTCGGTCTTTTTCCATTTATCCCAGAAAGTAAAGTACAAGCCGTAATTATATTTGAATTGCTTGTGATGAAGCGAATGGTGCGTTGCTCCTATCAGCCATCTCCCCAAAAAGTTCTTGTGAAAGCCTTTCGGGTAAACTTCAATATCCAGATGATTAACGACCGAACTGAATGTCATCAATGTGAGATGAATGATCAGCACGTACAAATGCATGGGCATGATGAGTAGCAGAGCAGGAAGAAAAACGGCCTGAAGTACACCTTCCAACGGATGAAAAGAAAAGGCCGTCCAGGGCGACGTAATGTTACTGTCGTGATGCACCTTGTGTACGATTTTAAAAATTGCCGGATAATGCATCCAGCGGTGCAGCCAGTAGTAATAGGTTTCATGCGTTAACAAAGCAATCAATAAACTGCCCGGCAACCACCACAATGAATATTGCTGAACATCTTCGTAAATCTTTGTATATCCCTTTTGCCAGAATAACCCCATCAACGCACCTGTAACGGCGAAAATGAATGCTGTAAGCATGCTCCATCCCACTTCTTTTTTAAACTGATCCTTTTTGTAATCCCTGTTGTTGATTTTGCGGGCCTTCCATTTCTCCCCGCTCCATTTATAGAATACATAATAGAATAACCCCGCAATCAGAAAGTAACGTCCGATCACCACAGCAAAAACTACCACGGTTGCAACCAGGAACCAAAAAGGATTCGACAAATCAGGCAACTGCATATACTTGTTGATAGAATAAATGTAACAAGTAATGGCTTCGAATGTTCATCAGGAAGTTTTTGCCGGAAGCTTAATCACATATGTTTTTCCTCCGCCAACGGACAGCGACCGGCCCCTGATCCAGGGGTTCATTAAACGCAACACTTTGTAGGTTGTGCCATTGTCGATGGCGAATTGCGCCAGGTTGGAAATTGATGAACTGACGGTTACCGTCCGGTAAGGAATCTCTCCATACAACTCATCTGGTGATAGCTTAAAACCTAACGATTCTGAATTTTCCATGATGTGCTTGAAGGCCAGGATGCGGAAGATGTACCGATTGGTTTCTTCGGGTAAATGCAGGTCGTAATAATTTTTTGTTTGCTGATAAGTGGCCTGGCCGTTGTATCCACCCATACCGCAATTATAAGACGCAGCAGCAGCGGTCCATGACCCAAACTTTGCGTAGGCACTCTTCAAATACTGACTGGCCGCATCGGTTGACTTCTCAATGTCCATACGTTCGTCCACCAACGCATTAGCCGTTAAGCCATACCCAGGGGCCGTACCGTCCATAAACTGCCAGAAGCCGGTAGCACCAGAGCGGGACACAGCCCCTGACAATAAATTGCTTTCGGCAATACAGAGGTATTTGAAATCGTCGGGTACGCCATTGGCTTTCAGCCGCGCCGAGATAGCCGGAAAATAGCGGGCTGACAGCTTTAAGAGGAAAATGATGTTGGCATGGCTATAAGAATTGAACAATACCTCCCGGTCCAGTCTTTCTTTTACATCCCACCTTTCCAACGGCACTGATTCGCCGGCAAAACTAATTTCTTTCGGAAGCGCTGGCGGCCGCCATTCATTGGTTATGCTTTTAGCCGACGGGTTGTTAGTTGCTTTGCTCTTAAAAGTAAACTGAGAAACGAGCAACAGGCATAAGCCGGCACTGCAAACAAAAGTAAAGATGGTATCCAGCTTTTTCATACACGTGGGATTAGTAAACAGCTAAGTGAACAAAAAAAATGCCTTCAAATCAAAGGACTTAAAAAGATAAAATCATGTTTAAACCGAAGAGGTTTAACAATCCCTTGTTCCGCTTTTGGGTTGCTGGCACTTTTTTTCGAGGAAGAAAGGAAACAAAACGCTATGAAAAGAATCCTTACACTTATGCTTATTGCCGGTGCCTTTACTGCCGCACAGGCCCAGACTTCCAGAGAAGAAGCCCGACGGGTCATCTTAGGTGGCGGCAATGGAAACAATGGCTCTACTGGGGGCCGCGATGTTATTTTGGGTGGAGGGAACAACGGAGATTCGTATCCAACCTACCCTGGCAATTATCCT
>DASVSM010000388.1:0-3346 GCA_036388115.1 Flavisolibacter sp. | reverse complement strand
AAAACACTGCAATCTTCACAGGTAGAAGCCATTGAGATCATTACCAACCCCTCTGCTAAATACGAAGCGGCTGGTAATGCCGGTATCATCAACATCCGTCTGAAAAAGAACAAAGCATTTGGCACAAACGGCTCAGTAAATGCCGGTTATGCTATTGGTGTGTTTCCAAAATACAATGGCAGCTTTAACCTGAACCATCGCAACAAAGCCCTCAATCTTTATGGTACGTACAGTATTTCAAAAGGGTTGAATCATAATCCCATTGAACTGTACCGCACCTTGGCCGACTCAATTTTTGATGGCAAAGGTTATTTCCGTTACGATAACATGAACCACAACGTAAAAGTGGGGGCCGACTACTCTTTTAATTCCAAATCGTCGATTGGTGTTTTGTTCAATGGCTCTGTCGCCGATCCGAAAGTGACGAATTATAACAAGACAGCTATTAGTGACAAATCAGGTAAAGTTGACAGGGTCCTGGTGGCTGATAACCGTGGTGACCTTTCGAGAAGCAACTATAACCTCAACCTGAATTATAATTACAATGAAGCCAACGGAAAAAGCCTTGTGATAAACCTCGACAATGGCTATTTCGATAACAACAATGATCAGTTTCAGCCAAACTTCTATTTTACGCCGGATGAACGTACCATCACAAGGTCAGTGATCTATCAAATGATCGCTCCTACCAAAATTCATATCAATTCCGGTAAAGTTGATTATGAGCAAAATTTCGCTGGTGGAAAATTAGGGCTGGGTGGAAAGGTTTCATTTGTAAAAACTGACAACGATTTCCAACGCTACGATGTAATAAACGGCGCAAATGTATTGGACCGTGAACGCAGCAACCGTTTTAAATACAAAGAGAACATCAATGCCGTATATGCTAACTGGAACAAAGCTTACAAAGGCGTAATGGTACAGGCCGGATTGCGGGTAGAAAATACTATTAATGAAGGTGTCTCTGATGGTCAAACGAAGGTGAACGGTAACTTCCAGTCATGGACGTCATCTTTCGACAGAAACTACATTAGTTTCTTCCCAAGTGCATCGGTTACATTCAATAAAAACCCGATGAACCAGTGGAGTGTAACCTACAGCCGCAGGATTGACAGGCCAGCTTACCAGGACCTGAATCCATTTGAGTTTAAGTTGGATGAATACACCTTCATGAGAGGAAATACAGAATTGCGTCCGCAGTTTACGAATAGTTTTGGCCTGACCAACATCTTCAAATATCGTTTAACAACAACCTTGAACTATAGCCATATTTCAGATCTGTTTACCCAGATCCCGGACGTAACAGAAGTCAGCAAGTCTGTACTTACAAAAAGAAACCTGGCCGAACAGGATGTGGTGAGCCTGAACATCAGCTATCCCTTCCAGTATAAATCATATAGTGTGTTTGGCAACCTTAGCACCAATTACTCTAAGTACAAGGCTAACCTTGAAGGACGCAAGATTGATCTGAATGCTTTTGGTGGAACCTTGTATATGCAGCACTCCCTGCGTTTTGCTAAAACATGGACGGCTGAACTGAGTGGTGTATATGTGGCACCAAGCATCTTCATGGGTACGTTTAAGTCAAAAGGCATGGGCGGTGTAGACCTTGGATTGCAAAAGCAAATCCTGAAGGGAAATGGCACGCTGAAAGTTTCCGGCACCGATCTTTTCCGCACGTTCCGCTTCCGTGGCAGTTCCGATTTTGCCGGACAAAAACTGGATGTGCTGGCACGCTGGGAATCGCAACAGTTTAAAATGAACTTTTCATGGCGCTTTGGTAGCACTACCGTTAAAGCTGCCAAGCAACGTTCTACTGCTGCAGAAGAAGAAGCAAAAAGAGCACAGCAGCAAGGCGGCGGTATGGGTATTGGAAATAATTAATTCCTGATAAACGAAGGGCACGGATAAAAGTCCGTGCCTTTTTATTTGACCAATAATTTCCCTTGCATGAAAATTCCATCATTAATGAACAGGCGGCGTTACAGTTTTGGCAGGGTGTTTTGGATTACGCTGGCTATCTATTTATTTTTCATGTTTGTAGGGTTGATTGCCATGTACGTATCGCCGGCAATGAACAAGGCGCCAAACTGGGCAAAGATCTTCAGTTGGTACAATGTGTTGAACCAGGCAATCAGCATCCTGTTTTTTGTACTTTTCTATTACATTACCCTCAATATGTTTTACCGGCTCTTTGCAGGAAAACATAAACCTGTTCAGTTTATCCAGCCCGTGGTTATCAGCTTCCTGTTACTGGGAGTCTATTATACATGCAGCTTTCTTTTTCTTACCAACACCAAATTTGAACTGGCGGTCAATGATTCCAAAATACAGAATGAACTGACGCTTGGAGTGATGATCTTCTCGTATGTCATCTCCTCCATTTTCATTATTGGCTTTTCCATGCTGCTTTCCTATCTCACGTATTTACGCGATGAAAAAAAGCAACGCAAGGTTTTGGAAGAACAGAAAATGCAGTTGGAGGTAGAGAAATCGCAGGCCAATTTCAATTTTTTGAAAGCGCAGATCAATCCGCACTTTTTACACAACACCCTCAATTTTCTATACGCCAAATCATTACCGTATTCTTCCGAATTATCGGAAGGGATTTTAACACTGTCCGATATCATGCGGTATGCATTGGGTCCTGCTGCAAGGGATGGCAAAGTAATGCTGAAGGATGAAATTGAGCATGTTCGCAATGTTATTAAGATCAACCAGCTCCGGTTTTCTAATAACCTGAATGTACACTTCGATGTAAACGGTGTGGTAAACGGCGCCACCATTGTTCCTTTTATTCTTATTACTATTGTAGAAAATGCCTTTAAGCATGGCGACCTGAAAAGCGGTGAGCAGCCAATTGACATTAAACTGGAGGTTCAAAACGGAACAATGAATTTTTTCTGCCGCAACAAAAAGAGGCCAGGACCGAAGGAAATTTCAACCGGTATCGGCCTCGATAATATCAAAAAGCAGTTGGACCTAACCTATGGAAGAAATTATTCCCTGAATGTAAAAGACGAAACCGAATTTTACACAGCGGAATTAATCATCATTGCCATATGATCAATTGCTTAATTGTAGATGATGAACAACATGCGATTGACATCCTTGTTCATTACGTAAGTCAAACGCCGTTCCTCCACCTTGCGGCATCCACTACCAACCCGATAGAGGCGTTGCAGATCGTCAATACGCAGAAGATTGACCTGATTTTCCTGGACATTCAAATGCCGGAACTCACGGGTATTGATTTCATTAAAGCAATTCACGGCAAAGCAGATGTGATCCTGACAACTGCTTACAGCGAATTTGCCCTGGAGAGTTATGAACTGAACGTGGTAGA
>DASVSM010000387.1:0-4801 GCA_036388115.1 Flavisolibacter sp. | reverse complement strand
TGCAATGCAAAGATGAACCGGAGCCCATCGAAGTAGGAAAAGAAAAATGGGAGAACATACGCTACACCTTAGACAGATCCACCCGCAATGTGAGCGAAGATGTATTGGGTTCTTTCTCACAATATCCTTTGCGTCTGGCCTGGGCAATCACCATTCACAAAAGCCAGGGGCTAACGTTTGAAAAGGCAGTTATCGATGCTGGTAAAGCGTTTGCGCCGGGACAGGTGTACGTGGCATTAAGCCGTTGCACCAGTTTGAACGGAATGGTTTTGCACAGCCGCATTCAACCGCATTCGTTAACGGCCGATGACAGGATTGTACAATTCACCAAAAACGTTTTGCCGCTGCACGAATTAAAAGATGAACTGGCCAAGGCAAAAAAAGATTACCAGGAAAAAGTGTTGCTGAGCCTTTTTGATTTTTCAAAAGCGATAGGGAGTATAAAGGAATTACAGGCTTACCTGCTGCTACACAAGACATCTTTCAATACGGAAGTTTTTGTGTGGGCAGATGAGCTGCTAACGAAACTTCAAGGCCTTCAAATAACGGCAGAAAAGTTTCACACGCAGGTTAAGGCCCTTTTTACGAGGCCCGTAAAACCGGAAGAAAACAGGGAGCTGCAGGAAAGGTTGAAAAAAGCCATGGGGTGGTTTGCACAGGAAATTAAATCCGTGACAGAAGCCCTTCAGCAATCGCCTGCTGTTACCGACAGCACGATGCATGCAAAAGAATACAATGAGGTATTGCGGGAAGCGTTTGTACAGTTGTCGCAACAGCATTATCTGATGCAGGGTATTGGTGACAAGTTTGACATTGAGCTTTATCACCGCCGCAAAAAGCAGTTTGTCACACCGTCATTTGGCGTGAATGCTTATGCCGGGGCAACAGAAAAGAAAGTGGAACTGCAGCATCCGTCGCTGTACTATCAGCTCAAAAAATTGAGAGATAATATTTGCTCAAAGAAAAATGTACCGATCTACTACGTGGCTAGCAGCAAAACACTTGAAGAAATGGCCACCTATCTGCCGCAAACAGTAGGCGAACTAGAAATGATCAGTGGTTTTGGCAAGGCAAAAGCAGAAAGCTATGGACCTCAATTTCTGGAGTTGATCCAGGCTTATGCAACGGAGCGCAACCTGGCTTCTACCATCGCTGAAAAAAATCCAAAGCGCAAGCGAAAGGAAAAAGACGCTACGGCGCCAGCGAAAAAAACGGATACGAAGGCCGAAACCTTTCGGCTTTTCGGGGAAGGAAAAACAGTCAGTGAAATTGCGGCGGAGCGAAAGCTGACAGCACAAACAATTGAAGGCCATCTTGCCCATTTTGTTTATACCGGGGAAATAAAAATTGAAACGCTGGTAAGCCGTGAAAAGATTGTGTTGATTGAACCGGCTTTGCAGGGATTTGAAAAAGGCAGCTCCGTAACACCTATAAAAGAGAAGCTGCCCAATCATGTTAGCTACGGAGATATTCGTTTGGTCTTAGCCTGGATGGATCATCAGAAATCAGCGACCCATGTAAACCATTAAAATCTGCACATCGGCCGGATTAATTCCGGAGATACGGCTTGCCTGTCCTAAGGTTCTCGGTTTCACCTTTATTAATTTTTCTCTGGCTTCTGCGCCTAGAGATACAATGCGTTGATAATCAAATCGTTCAGGAATTTCAAGGTCTTCCAGCGTACGCATTTTATCTACCAATTCCTTTTCCTTATCAATATAAACCTGGTATTTGGTTTGAATTTCTGCCTGCTCAACTGATTCGTTAGCGTAGGTGCTTAGTGCCTCTTTTACTTTCGTAAGATTTTGCATTAAATCAGCCAAGCCAAGGTTTGGCCGTAGAACGATCTTTTCCAACTTCTGTTTTTCGGAAATTTGTGCACTGCCAATGCCTTCAAAAAAAGGATTGATTTCAGAAGGCTCAACAGAAGTAGTTTTTAAAACGATTTTGATCTCTTCCACTTCTTTGCGCTTGCGCAAGACCTTGTCCATTCTTTCCTGCGAAGCAAGACCCATGCGGTAGCCCATTTCGGTCAGGCGCAGATCAGCATTATCCTGACGTAGCAAGGTCCTGAATTCGGCGCGGGACGTAAACATGCGGTAAGGTTCCTGGGTTCCTTTGCTGATCAAATCATCAATCAACACACCAATGTAGGCATCACTTCTTTTCAGGATAAAAGGCTTCTCTCCTCTCCATTTTAAATGTGCATTGATACCGGCCATCAATCCCTGGCAAGCCGCTTCTTCATAACCCGTTGTTCCATTGATCTGTCCGGCAAAGAACAGGTTCTCTATCTGCTTTGTTTCAAGACTATAGCTTAACTGCGTTGGTGGGAAGAAATCATACTCGATGGCATAACCTGGGCGGAAGAATTTTACGTTTTCGAAACCGGCTACTTTTCGCAAAGCATTAAATTGTACGTCTTCCGGAAGAGAAGTAGAGAATCCATTGACATAAACCTCCACGGTGTTCCAACCTTCCGGCTCTACAAAAAGCTGGTGCCTTTCCCTTTCGGCAAAGCGGTTGATCTTGTCTTCAATGCTCGGGCAATAACGTGGGCCGACGCCTTCGATCCTGCCCGTAAACATGGGGCTTCTGTCGAAACCGGTTTTTAAAGTATCGTGAACTTCGGCAGATGTATAGGCGATCCAGCAACTTCTTTGCTTTGCTGGCTTTTCTGTTTTTAAATAAGAAAAGCCTGAAACCTCTTCGTCACCCTTTTGTTCTTCCATTTTTGAATAGTCTAGCGAACGGCCATCTACTCTTGGTGGAGTACCTGTTTTCAGGCGATCGCTTTCAAAGCCCAGACTAACCAGTTGTTCGGTTAATCCTTCGGCGGCACGTTCAGCAACCCTTCCACCGCCGAGTCGCTTTTCACCAATGTGAATAACCCCGTTTAGAAATGTTCCGTTTGTAAGAACAACTGTCTTCGCTTTTATCTCGTGGCCCAAACCTGTTACTACGCCTGCTGCTTTACCATTCTTAATTAAGATGCCTTTTACCATGTCCTGGTAGAATTCCACGTTTGGCGTTTCTTCCAGCATCTCACGCCATTTGAGAGCGAAAACCATTCGGTCATTCTGTGTACGGGGGCTCCACATGGCCGGACCTTTCGAACGGTTCAGCATTCTGAACTGGATCATGGAAGCGTCGGAAACAATTCCGGAATATCCGCCCAAAGCGTCCACCTCTCTTACTATCTGTCCTTTTGCGATTCCTCCCATTGCTGGGTTGCAGCTCATCTGGGCGATGGTCTGCATATTCATGGTGATAAGCAGGACTTTAGAGCCCATGTTAGCAGCCGCAGCAGCCGCTTCGCAACCCGCGTGGCCGGCCCCAACAACAATTACATCATACTCCTGAAACATAGGCCGCAAAGTTATTTCAATGTTCCATGGGGAACATGTTAATCTTCATCGCTTGGATGTTCCACGTGGAATAAGATAGGCCTGCAGATAACTATCTTCTTTGCTCCGCATAAGCTCTGATTGTTCTTTGTTTTTGTCTTTATATCCTGCTAAATGGAGAGCTCCATGAAAAATGACCCGGTGAAGCTCCCTTTGAAACGAAGTTTGGAACTGCCGGGCATTCTCCTGGACACGTTCAACACTTATATAAATGTCAGACACTAATGACTGCCCCTTGGGAGATAGTTCAAAGGTGATAATATCCGTAAACGTGTCATGGTTCAGGTACTGTTGGTTCATTTCAAGCAGGTACTGATCGGTGCAGAAGATATAATTGATGGCTTCAATGCTCTTGCCTTCCTTTTTTAATTGTTTAGAGAGAAAGGCTTTCAATGCATTCCTATTCGGAAAATAGAACCGGGGAGCAAGGAAATGAAACTTTATTCTATCAGTGACCGATTTGCGCATTAGTCAAAATTCGGAAAGGCATCTGAATGAATAAATTAGCTTTGAAAACGATTATGAAATTATCCGACTTAAAAGCAGGCGAGAAAGGACTCATAAAGGGTTTTGAAAGTTCTGATCTGGAACTGAAACTCATGGAAATGGGTTGCATTCCAGGGGAAGTAGTAGTAGTGGAGCAGGTTGCTCCCTTAGGCGATCCGATCTCCATCCGAATTTCGGGCTACTCCCTCAGCCTCCGTAAGAATGAAGCCAATCAAATACTTCTGGAAGATTAAACTGTTTTGTTGAATGAAAATTGGTCTTTATTTCGGCTCCTTTAACCCCATCCATACCGGTCACTTAATTATCGCTAACCATATTCTCAACGAGACCGACCTACAGAAAATCTGGTTTGTTGTTTCTCCCCAAAACCCTTTCAAACCCTCCTCTACCCTCTTAAATGAATACGACCGCCTGCACCTTGTGCAAATTGCCATTGAAAAAGATGACCGATTAAAAGCAAGTGAGATTGAGTTCTCCCTTCCCAAGCCATCCTATACTTCTCATACCCTTGCTTACCTGAGCGAAAAATATCCTACGCACCAGTTTAGGATCATTATGGGCAGCGACAGTTTTCAGAACCTTGGAAAATGGAAGAATGCCGACTTCATCATTTCGAACTATCCTATTATTATCTATCGTCGGCCGGGCTTTGAAGTGCCCGAAAACAAAGGCGCTAAAGTCACCATCATGGACGCACCCCTGCTTGAAATATCTGCCACGTTCATCCGCGAATGCATTCAGCAGAACAAGTCAATCAGGTATCTGGTTCCAACCGCAGTGGAAGAAGAAATTGAGAAAAGCTCCTTTTATAAAAAGGCTCACAAAAAATAGCCGAGAAGCAAGCAGGTTAATACAATCCAGGGCGAATGAATTCGTGTGAACCGCAG
>DASVSM010000386.1:0-1527 GCA_036388115.1 Flavisolibacter sp. | reverse complement strand
CTGCGGGATCACGATAAAGAAATTAAAGACTCCCATGTAGAAACCCATCTTGTTTGCAGGCAGCGCACCGGCAAGAATTGCATACGGCATGGTGAGTGTGGAGGCCCAGGCCAGGCCTACTGCTATCATTGGGAGCAGAAGAAGATTATGGTCTTTGATAAAGTAGATACCAATCAATCCCATCCCGCCTAAAATCAGGCAGATCATGTGGGTCAAGCGGCGACTGGTTTTTGAAGCAATCACCGGAAGAATAAACGCAGCAAGCGCAGATACACCGTTATACACCATGAACATCACGCCAACCCAATCGCCGGCATCCTGGTAAGCTTTCGAAGTTGTGTTGGTTGTGCCATAAGCATTTTGCGCAACACCGGCAGTTGTATAAATCCACATAGAGAAGAAAGCAAGCCAGGTAAAAAACTGCACAATTGCTAACTGAAGCATCGTCTTTGGCATGGTTCCTATTCCGGCAACGATCTCCGAAAAGCCATCAAATATTCCCTTCTTCTTCAATTTCTCTTCTTCCCATTTTTTCATATCGTCAGGGGGATACTCTTTTGTAGTGAACACAGTCCACAGTACGGCGGCCAGAAAAATAAATGCACCGATATAAAACGAATAACGAACCGAAGGAGGAATGATGCCTTCGGGTGCGATGTTACTGATGTCGAACCAATTGGTAAACATGTAGGGCAGCAATGAGGCGATAACAGCCCCTAACCCAATAAAGAATGTTTGAAAGGCAAAACCTGTTGTTCTTTGCGATGCCGGTAATTTATCTCCCACAAATGCACGAAAGGGCTCCATGGAAATATTGATGGAGGCATCCAACACCCACAATAAAATGGCTGCCATCCACAGCACCGATGAATTAGGCATCAGGAACAAAGCAATAGATGCCAGCACAGCACCGATAAAGAAGAATGGCCTTCTGCGTCCCCAGTAAGGATGCCAGGTTCTGTCGCTTAAATAGCCAATCACCGGTTGCACTAAAAGACCCGTAACAGGTGCTGCAATCCAGAGGATCGCAATATTATCCAGTTCAGCACCCAGCGTTTGAAAAATGCGGCTGACGTTGGCGTTTTGTAAGGCAAAACCAAATTGAATTCCGAAGAAACCAAAGCTCATGTTCCAGAGTTCGGTAAAAGACAAGCGTTTCTTTAATGCAGAATTTTGTGCAGCAGGAAGGTTTGCAGAAGCCATAAGCAATCGTATTGATTGCCCTAAAATAAGAAGGAAATGTGTATTGATTACACACTTCCTTCAAATATGTGGAAAGCCCTGTTGATAACCTAGGCCCCCAGCGAAAATCCATTGGGCAGCACAGCGCCTTTTTTTATCACGATGATACCTTCTTTAATAGTAAATAAAGTAGAATCTTCATCAGCCAGATGGGTACCACCAATGATCCGGACATCATCCCCGATCCGCACGTTTTTATCGATGATCAGATTTTGCAGCCAGCACCGGTTGCCGATACCCAATTGCGGTACGCCATGCTCCTGTGCATGTTGAATGTCTTCGATG
>DASVSM010000385.1:0-10079 GCA_036388115.1 Flavisolibacter sp. | reverse complement strand
ACATGTAGTTAAGTAGTTCGACTTTCTAGGTTTGTCCGGTGACCTGCCCTCCCACGCCTGTTGATTACAAAAATAAAAGCTACCGGAGTAGCTTTTATAGAAGAAAAACAATTGCGTTCTATGCTTTAGCTTTTCAACGATGCCATATCAATAACAAAGCGATACTTAACATCGCCTTTCAGCAATCGGTCATACGCGTCATTGATTTGCTGGATGCTGATCATCTCTATGTCCGATACAATATTATGCTTGCCACAAAAATCAAGCATCTCCTGTGTTTCGGCAATGCCGCCAATCATGGAGCCTGCGAAGCTTCGCCGGTACGGAATAAGGCTGAAGGCAGCTACAGGAAGGGGATGTTCGGGAGCTCCTACCAAGGCTAATGAACCATCTACCCGTAACAGGTTTAAGTAAGCATTGACGTCATGCTGTGCGGAAACGGCATCCAAAACAAAATGAAGCTTGCCTGCATAGCGGCCCATTTGCGTTTCGTCTTTGGAGAGCACCACATCATCAGCACCCAAACGTTTGGCATCTTCCACTTTGGAAGGTGAAGTGGTAAATACAACAACCTCTGCACCCATGGCCTTCGCCAGTTTCACTCCCATGTGCCCTAATCCGCCAATACCAACGATACCAACTTTTTTACCGGGACCTACATTCCAATGCCTGAGTGGCGAATAGGTTGTGATGCCTGCACACAACAGCGGTGCAGTTGCTGCCAGGTCAAGATTTTGGGGCACCTGCAAAACAAAGGCTTCATCTACCACAATGCTTTCTGAATAGCCACCATAGGTTTGTGTACCCAGGTGGCTGTCCGGTGAGTTATAGGTCCCTGTATTTCCTGCTTCGCAATATTGTTCCAGTCCTTCTTTACAATAGTCGCACTCCCGGCAGCTATCCACCATACAGCCTACTGCTGCATGATCGCCTACTTTAAATTTTGATACATGGCCACCAACACTAACAATTCTGCCCACTATTTCGTGACCGGGTACACAGGGATAGGTTGTACTGTGCCATTCATTTCTTGCCGTGTGAAGATCGGAGTGGCAAACGCCGCAATATAATATCTCAATCTCAACATCATGCGGCGTAAGGTTTCGTCGCCTGATGTTTAATTGCTGCAGGGCCGCCTCTGCCGCTTCGGTACCAAATGCTTTAACTTCCTTTGTCTTGATCGTAATTACTCCTTCGGCTGTTGCTCTTACTGATTCCATATTTCTACGTTTTTTATTGTTGAGATAAATGATGTCCACCATTAGACTCATTCAACTTTTTAACCCCAATAACCATACTATTTTCTATTGTTGTACTCAGCTATTTTAGATTTTGAGTGAAGAATGATGTTAGCATATCTAAGGAATCAACTCTATTCTGTCGTATAAATCTACGTGACCCGCATTTGGAACAATATACATTTCTTTGTGTTCACCTGCACGCTTGTGAGCCTCTTCACTACACCCTCTTGAGTGCGCTTTATCTCCGGTAATGAAAAGCACAGGCCGAAGTGAAATTGTCTGTATATCATTGAACGGATAAAATTTATTGAAGTTCACATTGCTTGAGAGTGTTGGATGCGTTGGAGTTCAGGCAAACTTCCTTTCGGCGTTTATTCAGCACGGGGCGTGCGGTAAAAATCATAGAATTCAGGCTGGATAGGCGGGTGTTTTCATCAAGTTGATGTACTATTCCACCTGTGTACTCCTTTTCGCCTCGGGTGTTTACTTTGAAACACTGCAACAAACTACCACCAACATAAAAGCCCTGTAAAGACAGGGAGACTGCGCCAGCAAACGTTTGCTTTTAACGTTAGAAAATAGGTCTCACTAACACTGGTTTATCATAGCTCATTTCGCTTTCCGTGATCTGCTCCTTTGGAAGAGAACCATACCGCGATACAGCTATATCAATTTGCTCATCCGTCAGGAAAGCCGAGAGCTTTAATTCTGCCGAGGTCACCAAGGCCCCGGCGATGCTGTTTTCTACAACAAAATCGGCGATGCTGCCGGTATCAGGAAAGAGTAATTCAACTTTTTTCACAAGGCACAGGGCACAAAACAAGACCCAATTTTTGTTGAAGGGATGGCTATTTTATCCACAAAAAAGGAAACCTGGCAGTAGATCAATCTGGTGGAAGTCGTGTGAATACAGGAAAACACAGCGGCAAGCTAATTCAGCTGCAATAGTAATTGGAGAGATTCATTTTTATGTGTTGTTGATATGTTTACAAAGCTGCCAGTACTCAAACACTCTTTGAAGCATAGTTTTAATGCCTTCCATTTTGCTAGGCTTTTCAAAATAGCCCTGCACACTCAGGGTATGTGCTTCCCGTACAGCCGCTGATGTAGCATTAGTGGAAATAAAAACAAAGGGAATACCCCTGGAGCGCAGGAAGTCATCTTCCTGAATGGTTCTTTTCAACTCTAGACCTGTCATCAATGGCATGTTGATATCGGATAAAATAATGAATGGCTGCTCTGTGGTCGTTTTCAGATAATGCAACGCAGTTTTACCATTATCGAAAAAACGAAGCTCATTGGGAATGCCGATGCTTTTGATACTGTCCGTGTAAATATATTGATCGTCCAGGTCATCTTCTACAATAACGATGGGTCCCTTTGTCATCTTAGCTGAGATTTTTGTTTCGTGAATATAGGGCATCAATGGGTTAAGTTTGACGATTGTCCCGGGCAAACCTTCTGAGTTCCTTCGCCACTTCAACAATCTCCTGCAGGCTGCTTCCTTTTTCAAAGCAGGCATAAGCACCCATGGAAAGCAACTGCTGTTTTTTTGATGGAGAAAGCATTGTTGTATAAATCACAACAGGAATAGCCTGATAAGCGGTGTTTTGTTTTAACAGACGGAGAATATTATCCGCGTCAATATCCGGAAGTATATTGTCGAGCACAATTAAAGACGGGTACAGGGAGGCGTCAATTTGGCTTAGATAGTGAAACAAGCCTTTGCCGTTGATAAACTTTTTGACATCTGAAGCAGAGCCGATCTGCATAAAGGCTTCATCGATCATCATCCGGTTGTCTTCATCATCGTCAACAACTAGAATGGAAAAAGCTAACCCTTCCTGCATGCAAATGTTACATCAATAAGCATACCCGACAGTTGAGGATATCGTTTGCTGTTTTGGGGTTATTACCAATACCTGGCCCCTATCTGCTGTCCTTCATGCCTATTGCTTTAAAAAAACCTTCTTTGAATTGTACGCCAATCGGTATTTCGGTTTTATTTATCGCCACACTGTTTGCAGTGATTGCCGTTATATGCTTCCTGGCAATTAAAAAAGAGCGATGTATTTGAATAAACTGCCCACCTGCTTCGGATAACAACGTCTCAAATCTTGAAAGGGGGATAAGTGGCATTAATTTCTGGTCATTCTTTAATATCACCATCGTGTAATTTTTCCTCGCCTCACAGTATAAAATGTCATCCAGTAAAATGGGATAACTTCTCCCATCTGATTTTATGAAGAAATCAAACCCTTTTTCGTTGGCAATTTCATACGTGTTTTTGTAAGCGTTTGTAAGAACATCCACTGCTTTGTAAACCGCTTTTGTAAACCGTTCAAACGAAAAGGGTTTCAGCAAATAGTCAACGGCATTCAACTCGTAACTCTCAACAGCATATTCCGCATAGGCGGTGGTGAAAATAACGGGCTGTTGTGGTTGTACAATTTTCATTAACTGGAAGCCTGAAAGATTCGGCATATTGATATCCAGAAAGATAATATTGACATTATGATGGGTTCTTAAATAATCAATTGCGCTCAATGCATTAATGCGTTCTGCCGCCAGTTGCAATAAGGGCATCTGCTCTATGTAATTAATAATAATTTTACGGGCTATGGGCTCATCATCCACCACTAAACAATTGTATTTTTCAGGCTCCATTTTTTGCGTGTCGTTTAAACTGTTTCTACCAACTGCAACTGCAGGTAAACTGTATAAAAGTTTTCATCTTTACTAATGGTTAGTAGATGTTGTTCATTTGGATAAAGCACTTCCAGCCTTCGTTTAACATTGGCCAAACCAATACCATTTGCGGAACTCTCTTTCTCCCTGTTGTAGTTATTTTTTACGGTTAAACTAAACCGCTTGTGCTCAAGCGCCGTTTTGATGTAAATGTTTACTGCCGTTGATTGAACAAGTTTCGCATGCTTAAAGGCATTTTCCACAAATACAATCAGAAGTAGCGGCGCAATGAGATACGGCGCGCCTTCCGGAACTGTGTTATCGAACTCCAATTTCAAATCATCTTCCAGGCGTACAGTTTCGAGCTGAATATAGCTTTTTAATACATTTATTTCGTCGCCTACGGGCACTAATGGCTTTTGCGTTTCATATAAAGAGTGCCTAAGCAAATCCGACAGCCGCAGCAGTAAATTGGGCAATTTATCCGACTTGTCTACTGCCAGCCCATACAAATTGTTGAGGGTATTAAAGAGAAAATGTGGGGCAATCTGTGACTTTAAATTATTGACTTCAGCCATTAATTGCTGTTGCTTTTTCTCTGCTTCAAATTGCTGTGCAATGTATCCGTCCTTAAAATATTTGCAGGCAGTAATAAAAAAGAAGCAAACCAGTACAAAGGTTATGTTGTTAAGAAAAATATTGAGAAATGTATTGCCTTTAAAGGAACGTTCGTTTTGCAGATAATAGAGTTGAAAAACAGTGCGGCCGCCCAGGTATAGCAGCCAGCTGCCTGCACCAATCAAAAAATAAAGAAAATACTTTTTTATTTGAAATGATCGCCGATATAACCAAATCGTAAAATAGGTAATGGCAATAAACAGTAATTCTGAAAGCAGCATATACTCCAGGAAAACTTGAGGATAAAACTTCACCGTGATATAGTATATCCAGAAACGAAATAGAACATATCCGGTCCAAAAAAATAAATGCCAGGGCCACCGCTGGTAGAGTAATAAATTTTTTTGTTTCCAATTAGCTAATAGGCCCGGGCCAGGAACTTTCATTGACTCAAATATAACCGACAAAAGATTTTACCGGTAAAACTATCTGTCCTTAAAAACTTCATTTCGTCCGTTTGTACTGCTGCTGTTTATCAGTAAAAAAACTTTTTGTACCGTAAATTCTGTGTTTGTCCTTTTCCAAAAAAAGCGATGATGTGTTGTGCTAGTTTGGAGTTACTAAAACAGGCACATGAGGAAATATCTACTATCTGCAGCAGCAATGTTTTTGATTTTTGTTCCACCTGCACAACGGCGGACCCGAAATGCTGGTTTCCCGAATGACCTACCGCCTACAATGCTATTATAGCGGCTTCATATTCTACACATCTTAAAAACATGCTCATGAAGAAATTTTTAATCGTAACGTGGCTGATACTCTGCTCAGTGTTAGCCTTTTCGCAAACCAGGGTAATAACCGGTAAAGTAAGCAGTGAAACAGGGGTCCCGATTCCCTTTGCAACAATCACCGTAAAAGGCGGCAAGGCTGGAACTTCGGCCACACAGGAAGGCACCTTTAGCATCAATGCTAAAACCGGCGATGTATTGGTTATCTCCAGCCAGGGCTATGCCCAAAGAGAGGTTACTGTTGGTACAGGTTCCGTGGTCAACACTTCCTTACATACGCAGGTTGCAAACATGGCTGAAGTGATTGTTTCAGCGGGTTATAATACAAGACGGACACAAAGGAGTACGGTATCAAATGCGCAGGTCGTTACTAATGAACAGTTAACCACCATTCGCCAAACCAATCTGAATAATGCCCTAGCGGGTAAGGTTGCCGGTATCCAGGTGCGTGGACAATCAACTGCTGCCTTAGGCCGCGATGCGAATGTTCGCTTACGTGGTGAAGCTTCGCTTGGCAGTTCAACCCTTTTATACGTGGTGGACGGCACCGTGGCCGGCTCAGCCGATATTAATCCGGATGACATTGAGGATTTAACCGTTTTGAGTGGGCCAAGTGGAGCGGCCATTTACGGTCCTCAGGCTGCCAGCGGTGTTGTGGTTATAACAACAAGAAGAGCACAGAGGGGACAAAAAGGGTTAGGAATAGAAATCAATTCCGGCTTCCAATGGGACAAGCTTTATATTCTGCCAAATTATCAAAATGCGTATGCAGGAGGTGGGGTTGGTAATTTGATGCAATTCAACTGGAAAGCGGGAATGCCTGATGAGTGGAAACCGCTGGATGGCAAATTCTATCATGATTATACGGATGATGCAAGCTGGGGCCCCCGCATGGTAGGACAGGAATATATTCCATGGTATTCCTGGTATCCAGGTTCAAAATATTCCGGTACCACGGCTAAGCTATTACCACAGCCTGACAATGGAAGAGATTTTTATAACACAGGTCTAACAGCTAATAATAACATCAGTCTGGGAACGGCAGGAGAACATTACAATACCCGTTTTTCATACACCAATGTTGATGTGAAAGGGTTGATACCGGGTTCATGGCTGAAGAGAAATACTTTGGCTACAAACGCTTCGATAGATCTCGGCAATCACTTTGTTGTTGGAACCAATCTTACGTATGTAACGCAAAGTTCGCAGGCAGAAAATAACGATGCGTATAACAATCAATCGACAGGCTCATTTAACCAGTGGTTTCATAGGAATTTAGATATGAATATCCTGCGTGAGTTAAAAGATCTCAGGGCCCCGGCAGGAACGTTAGCCGGCTGGAACCATGCCAATCCAACCAGCTTTAATCCTGCAGATCCGGGAGCTTTCTATAAAAGTAACTATTGGTATAACATGTATAGTTACTTCGATAACGTAGAAAACCTATCTCGCCGCGACCGGTTGTTTGGTGATATAAACGTAACGTATAAGCTAAACAATGATATCAAAATCAGGGGCGCCTTCCGCAAGAACTATGGCAGTATAAATTATGATAACAAAACATACTTTATTTTAGAAAACAGTGCAACCCAAACAGGACAGAGAGCAGCGTATGGAACGGGGCAGAGCTTTTTTAATGACGACCGGGTAGAACTGGTGGCAACCTATGCAAAGAAGATTTCAGATATTACTATTGACTTCCTGGCAGGGGCCGAGGCAACTAAAATTTCTCAAAGCTCATTATCCGATAGTACGCGTAATGGCTTATATATTCCGGATTACTTTTCCTTAAATAACTCTATTGATCCTATCGGGCAATCGAACAGAAGACAACTCGAAAAAAGAAGGGGTGTGTTTACAAGAGGCAGTGTTGGATGGAGAAACTTCTTATTTGGAGAATTCACATTACGGAACGACTGGTTCTCCACTTTGCCGGCACAGGATAACGACATTTTTGTCAAGTCGTTTGGAACCAGTTTCGTCTTTAGCGATCTGTTGAAGAATACTGTTCCCTGGTTAAGTTATGGCAAACTCAGAGCCAGCTGGGGCGAAGTTCCCCAGGCAATTACTCCCTATCAACTGGAACTGGCCTATGGTGTAGGTGCAGATCAATTCAATGGCAACTTTGTGATGGGCACACCTAATCAAATCATCAATCCAAACATAACCGGTGCCATCAGAACAACGGCTGAAATAGGTTTGGAATTACGCTTTCTTAAAAGCAGGTTGGGGCTAAGCGCTACTTATTACAATGCAAATACCACAAATGCACCGGTGAACGTGCAGATAAATGGTGCAAGCGGGTTTACTTCCTCCCTTGTTAATGCAGGTAAGATTGCGCAAAAGGGCATCGATCTGCAATTGAATGCATCTCCAATAAGATCAGCCAATTTGTCTTATAACATCAATGCTGCTTTTTCACGGATAATTGATAACAAAGTGGTGGAGTTAGCGCCTGGTATTGATCAGATTGCAGTATCGGGCGGTTCAGGTGCAAGTTTTTCTGGCATCATCACTCCTGCAGTGGTGCACCAGGTGGGCCAACAATGGGGAATGTTGATTGGTGGCGGAAAGAAGTACATAGATGGTTTGCCGGTTGTTGATGCATCAGGAAACTTCATAAAAGAAGAGAATAAGAAGTTTGGCAGTGTACTTCCGGATTATACCGGTGGTGTGCAAAACTCATTCTCCTATAAAGGGTTTACGCTTAATGTAAATATCGATTTTCAGCACGGAGGTAAATTCTTCTCACTGTCCGACATGTTGGGTTCCTATTCTGGCTTATTAGCCCGTACGGCAACGGTTAACGATAAAGGAAACCCCATTCGTGATGCTGTAGCTGATGGAGGTGGCGTAAAAGTGGTTGGCGTTACTGAAAATAAAGTTCCTGTCAGCTTGTATATGGATGCGCAAACCTATTTCCACTCCATGGTAAGTGCTAACGTTTATGATGACTTCATTTACGATCTGACCTTTGTTAAAATGCGTGAGGTAAGCCTCGGATATAAATTACCATTACAAAAATGGGGCAGCATCAGCAAACACATACAAAGCGCATCAATCTCCCTTGTTGCCCGTAATCCATGGTTGATCTATGCGACCACCAGGGACTTTGATCCTTCGGAAATAAGTAACACTTATGGTGAGAATGGTCAATTTCCGGGTACACGTTCCTTTGGTTTTAACCTACGCCTTGGATTCTAAAAGCTAATTATTAAATGCATGATCATGAGAATGAATAGAAAATTTATGATGGTAGCGCTGTCAGCGATGCTGCTGGCAACCAGTTGCGAAAAAATTAAAGACTTTGGTGACACGAACGTTAATCCAAATGGAACAGCGGTGCCTTCACCAGCGGCTCTATTGACCAACGTGCTGTCTGGCTTAGGAGGTCTTGCTGCTCAAACAAGACCAGGCTTATATGCACAGCAGTTTTCTGAAACGCAATACACAGAGACCTCCCTTTATGCACTGCCGCAATTAGAGTTTGATGGCAGTTTTGCAGGTGGCCTGATGGACCTTCAGAATATCATAAATATTAATACTGATCCTGGTACGAAAGACAATGCTTCCAAGTTTGGAGCCAATGCGAACCAGGTTGCTACTGCCAGGATAGTGAAAGCGTACGTCTTCTGGACATTTACCGACAGATGGGGTGATATACCTTATTTTGAAGCATTGAAAGGTTCCGTAAATCTTTCTCCTAAGTATGATACGCAGGAAGCTATTTATAAAGACCTGGTGAAAGAATTAAAAGAGGCGAATGCACAATTTCAGCCGACAGCAGCCAAGGTGCAAGGAGATATTATGTACGGAGGTGATATTGCAAAATGGAAAAAGTTTTCGAACTCGTTAAGAATGTTGATCGCCCTGCGTACCAGTAAAGTATATCCTGGCCCATCTGAATTTGCTGCCACAGAATTTAAAGATGCATTTCAGGATATGCAGGGTTACATCGCTACCAATGCTGATAATTTTACGATCAGGTATCCTGGTACAGTAGCCGCATTCAGTAATCCCTGGCAGGCTCTTTATAATGGGCGTTCCGATTATGCCGAATCCAAGTTGATGACTGATCTTACAGCTTCGCTTTCCGATCCACGGCAAGCGGCTTTCGGGTCTTCAACAACGGGTTTTCCTTACGGTTTGACAAGAGACCAGGCCGTTGCCTTTGGAACCAGTTATGCAACGATTTTGGCCGCCAACAAAAGAGACAGATCATCTCCGTTAGTAGTTATTGGTGCTTCAGATGTATTGCTGGCAATTGCCGAAGCTGCACAGCGCGGATGGGTAACCGCCACTGTCGCCACATTCTATCAAAATGGGATTGCCGAGAACTGGGGCGAATGGGGTGTAACGGGCAATATTACAACGTATATGAGCAATGCTGCCGTTGCGCTGACAGGTGCTGCGTCCGATATTCAAAAGATACAATTGCAACAGTACCTTTCTTTCTATCCTGACGGTCTGCAAGCATGGTCTAACTGGCGCAGAACAGGGGTGCCTGCTTTAACGCCAACTCCTAATGCCATTGGTTCCAGCAAACAAATTCCACGTCGTTTTACCTACGGGCCTAATGAATACAATTTAAATAGTGCCAATGTAAAGGAAGCTGCTACCAGGTTAAGTGGCGGCGACACGCCGGATGCAAGAGTGTGGTGGGATAAATAAATAATTAAAGTGGAGCAGTGTTTAACTGCTCCACTGAATTCTAAATAGAAAAAATTTATATGAATTATAAAAA
>DASVSM010000384.1:0-5099 GCA_036388115.1 Flavisolibacter sp. | reverse complement strand
GGAAGTTCAGGTTGGTGCTGAAGCTATTCCAGTCGGTGTTGTTATTCACCAGTGCCTTTGTTACACTCTCCAGATCCTTAGAGGCATTTGAAATTCTTGTGATGTTTGGATTGGTTGATGACATTCCTCTTGAAGCCAGATTTACAACAGCGCCAAATGTTGTGTTCTTATTGGCAAAAAAGTCAACTCCCACTTTTGCGCTATAGGCATTGTCTTCTGAAATTCTGTTTGCCTCCTGGTTGAAAACCTTTTCTATTGAAGCCGTATTGCTGTTTAAGATGTTCCTGTTAATCTTCATGGTTCCAAAACCCTTCTGGTAGTTGTGGCTTAAGTTGGTGAACAGGTTTACCTTGCTTTCTCTATAATTAAAGTTGAAGCCTTCAGCCGTTTTTGGGTATCGTCCCTGGGAATAAGCCACAGATGCCGAACCATTAAAGCCTGCCGTGATGATTTTTTTTGTCTTTATATTAATGACACCTGACGTGCCGGCAGCATCATAACGTGCAGGCGGGTTTGTCATGATCTCAATTTGATCAAGTTGATTGGAGTTCATGCTGCGCAAAAGGTTGGCAAGGTCTGAACCGCTTAACTGTGTTGGCCGGCCGTCAACCATAACCAGCACGCCTTCTTTTCCTTTTAAACTGATATTACCATCTCTATCAACGGAAACGCCGGGCGACTTCTCTAAAACTTCCAGCGCAGATGTACCAACATTTGTTATTGATGCATCTACATTTACAATTGTTCGATCTATGCGTTGCTCTATCAAGGGACGTTTTGCAGTCACCGTCACTCCGGCCAAATCTTTATTTACCGGGCTTAAACTGATAGCCGGAAGCTGAATGCTTTGCTGTTGCGAACTAATCTCGATAAGGCTCGAATAACTTTTCTGATGTCCAACGGCTGTGAAAGAAACAAAATATTTTCCGTCAGCTATGTTTTCAAAAGAATAGAAACCTTCTTTGTTAGCTGCAGCTATTTTAATTGTTGCAGAATCTTTGCCGCGTAAAAGGCTAACGGTTGCCCCTTCGGCAGGCTTTACATTTTGCAGAATGCTTCCCGAGATTTTCCCGCCATTTTGTGCCATGGCGATCGAGGTAAAAAGAACAAACAATACTGGTAAGATAAAGAGCTTCATAAAATAAATTTTTTGTAGATGAATTAAGGTTAGCCGGGATCTTTTGGTGATTTTATTGCGTAAGGCGTCCTATCGCTTCTGGTAAAAGAAACGTTGGCGCTGTTCTATTTTATAATTGCGCTATTCCTGGGTTATGGTATTGATCTTTGCTTTTAAAAGATGTTTCGATTGAAGAGAGATGCGGGAAAGAGAATCTGTGATAATAGATAGCTGGCCAAAATCGCCATCACCATATTCAATTCCTGAATGAGAAAGCTGCACTTCAAAATTTGCCACCTGCGTATTGCCCTGAAGCCCTATTGTTGAATTGTCTGAGGCAATAACTTTCATGTGCCCGAATCGAAGCTGACCTTCGGTCCCTGAAAAAAAGACCTGGGACTTTTGCAGGTGAATAACAGGATTGATTTCACCGCTGTGTTTACCGGATATGAACGAGAGCGAAGAATTATACACGGACAGTGTTGCGTTATGCGGCAGGCTAAACGATAAAGGATAGGATAAGCCCTCCTTGTTCGTAGTGTCCTTTCGGGTGATAAGCAACGTATCGCCTCTTCGGATATATTGTATGCCCTCATCTGTATCTTTTTCCACTTGTGCCACATCGCTAAATTTTACCCTGGCATCAGGTACATTGCGCACCGACACAAAAAGTATATTCGGGAATGTCTGCATGGATTGCGGTGTCAGATCGTCTTCCGCATTATAAATGGTATAGTCTCCCGCTTTATATTTTGCATAGAGTGTAACATGAATAGCGGTTATCAGCAAAAGGCCTAAAAGAAAACCACCCAATAATAATTTGTTGCTCTTTTTCATAACGAAGGGGGTATAAGGTTAATTGAAGTTTTGTTGTTTGAATTTTTCGTAGCCTGACTTTAATTCATCTATATCCATTCCCAGCATGTAAATGTTCCGGAAAATGTTGGGTAGCTCTTTCTCGATGAATTCTGTTTTGCGGTACTGCGTGGCGTTCTTAACGGCATCGGGACTAACAAAATAGCCGATACCTCTTTGGTTGTAGATAATGTTCTGTCCCTGTAAAAATTCAAACGTACGCATGACCGTATTTGGATTGACTTCCAACTGTACAGCCAATTCCCGCACTGCCGGAATGCGTTCGCCGGACCTCCACTGCTTAAGCAAAATGCGTTCGCAGACGTAGTCAGCTATTTGCAGGTATATGGCTATTGATTCTCTGAATTGCATGGTAATATTTTTAAAAGCCTATACTTGTTTTTCTTTCAAACGGTAATAGGTCACTATCCATAAAAAAGGGGCAACGGCATACATAACCAGGAAGCGAAACACTTCACCTATCCAGCCCGGTACCTGAACCAAATGGTCATTCACACCATCCACATGCACACGGTACGAAGTAAGAAATCCTCTATGAAAATCGCCATTGGGCAAAAGCTGCTCATAAAAAAAATACATCATACAGAAAAGAACAAAACCGGCAATAAAACCGCAGATGATCGTTTTGATGAAACTGTATTTTTCAAAGTAAACAGACCCAAGCAGGAAAGCGGATTGTATGGAGAAGAAGAAAAGCAAAAAGTTGATTGTAGCATCCCTGTTAAACCGGAGAATCGTTACTTTAAAAACATTAATCACATTCGTTTTTTCGGTGCCCGGTAAACTGTTCACAATGGCCACCATTAAAAAATCAACCAAATAAAAGGCAGCGGTAAAAACAACAAAGAACAGGAACACCGAGTACAGCAGGCTGCACAGCAGCTTTTCAAATGCAGAAGCAGGAACTAAAAGGAAATTGATCCCTTTTGAACGGGATCCCAGGTCGCTGAAATACTGGCTGGCATAAAATGTACCTACAGCAAAAAGCGAGAGGAAAAACGTTGCCATTTGTGCTCCCTTCCCCATTGGCTTATCATCAAATTCGGTAAGCATTGTAAAAACGAACCAGGTGATCAGCAAGCCGATAAATGCAACCACCGACAAACCGTAGCGTTTTTTATTATCTGCCCAGTGCTTGAGGGCCAATAAAGTGAATCGTTTGAAATTGAAAAATTGGTTCATAAAAGAAGTTTACGATTGAAACAGTTTGGTGATCTTTTCGCTGTTGGTAACGATGGCTTTATAAAGTAGTTCCAGGTCAAGTTTACCTTCCTCGCCTTCCAGGTTGGGCGTTACAATCACATGCCCTCTCAATAATGATTCGCTGTAAAAAGCGGTTGCCACATCTGCCTCATCATAGGCAAAGCGGAAGGACAGCTTTTTTGTAATGTCTTCTACATTCTCATCAAAGAGAATTTTTCCCTCGTCTATGATGGTGATGCGGTCAATTAAATTTTCAAGGTCCTTTACCTGGTGCGTGCTGATGATAATACAGCGTTCTTCGTCCAGTGCCTCGGCTAGTATTTTTCTGAACTGACTTTTGCTCATAATGTCCAATCCGTTTGTTGGTTCGTCCATCAGCAAAACCTTTGCATTTGTAGCCAGGGCGAAGGAAATCAACACTTTCTTTTTTTGTCCGTAGCTCATGTTTTGCAACGTACTGTCTGCCGGAATTTCAAAAACCGATATATAGTTCCTGAATTTATCCCTGCTGAAGCGGGGGTAAAAAGGAGCATAGTGTTTTATGAAGGCGGGTACTGGAATATCGGGCAGGTAAAACTCCTCTGGTACCATAAAAACATCTTCCAAAAAAACGGGAAGCCGTTCAAAAGGCGTGAAGCCGTTTACGGTGATTTTGCCGTTTTGGGGATGGAGCAGCCCGGCAATATTGCGCAAAAGGCTGGACTTTCCTGTACCGTTCTTGCCTAGCAGCCCGTATACATGACCGGCTTTAAACTGCAGATTCAACCCATTGAACACAGGTTTTTTCCTATAGGCAAACGACAAGTTCTGAATACTGATCATAGATGGATATTTAGTGTACTAGTTTAATAGTACACTACGAAGATAGGGCTGATTTTGATTTTGCCAAATTTTTTACAGAAAACTTGGAGGCGCGGGGGATCATTTGCGCCATCGGTTGGGTTGCAATTAAGGATAGGGAAGTTTGGCAGCTAAAGGCAAATTTGAAACCGTAGGCGGCAGGTGAAAACGACGGCATTATGCCAAATGATCTGAACGACAAGCGGCATTAAGGGCCTTGTTTAATAAGGGAAGCCGGGTGAGATTGAAGTAATTCTTGCACAGGACCTTATTTGACTGGACGGTTATCCGCCGATAGAGCCAGCACCCGGTGTCAACACATTTCCCGCGTACATAAATGGTGCACGTGGCTAGTAATAAGAATACGTTGTAGAAGAGATGACGGTGTAATATTCTATCTTTTTGTAAAAAGATGGTTTGTCAAATCATATTTACGGACACAGGGAGTGTATGCAAGATGCATTATGGAGTCTCGCAGACGGAAGCGCTTTACCCGAACGAAATGTATAACCCGTCAGGAAGCTACCCAACTGGTAAATTGAAGGATGCTGTGTGACAATAACCTATCGCGAACATGGAAAAAGCCACAGCTTCACCTGGTTACTGACAGGTACCAATATTAAAATACCGTTCATCGCTATATACGTCAATTGGAGGAATATGATGCACCGGTATCATCCGCTTATATCAATTTTATCAGCGGCAGCAATTTGTTGTCTTCATTTTTTAAAACGTTCATTATGCGTCACACAATTCCCTGTATTAGTGTTATTTGCTTGCTTGCATTTGCCTGCACAAAAGACAGGCCTGTTGCTGTTGTGCCTGAAGCGCCTGTTACAAAAACCGTAGCCTATACGGTTTATACCGCAACAGATTATACGAACTCTTATTACGATAATGTAAAAGGACAGTTGGAATTAAGCATAGCTAAAGTCTCTAATAACGGAACTACCACAGCGGTTCTTTGGGATACGGTTTTCGCCTGGCGCCAACTGGCTGCTTATCCGTCGTTTCAAAACAAACTCATTATCCTGAAAAAATATTCAGTACTGGACAGCAAGGA
>DASVSM010000383.1:0-7339 GCA_036388115.1 Flavisolibacter sp. | reverse complement strand
AGGCGCCTTCAAATTTAAATCTTTGATTCTTATATTGTCGCAACGGCATGATCATGTTCAATAAAGGCAATCTAAGCTCAATAGGTATTCTCAAGTGGCTTATTCACTCTTCGTTCTTTCTTCTATTGATTTCGAGTTGTTCAAGATCGGTAATGTCTTTCGATCTGGTATTCACCTTTTTATCTGAGATCAGATCGTCATAATTTATAAATGGAATTTCGGTATTATTCCAGGTAACAATTTCCCGTCTTATAAAAGATGATCTGAATTTTAAGGATGCTTTCAATTCAGGTAAAAAGTCAAGTGTAAAACTTTCAAATTCATACCTAACAATGATTTTTTAGGGCTAGGTGTTTGTTCTTCCCTAAACTTTGTTACGTCTTGCCTCAAATCTTCCAATGCATTTAGAAGTTTAAAGTAGTTATCATAAGTCGGGTTATACCAAAAATCCAAATCAGGTTTTTCAGTTATTTCTCCGGCTATATTCATGGAATGCCTATAGTGACCGGGCAACGCAACAGCAGTACCACCAACAATTATATACTCTACTGAAAATTTATTGAGAGTTCTACAAACACCCAAAATACTATCGCCCAGGCTGCTTTCCATTATCTGTTAGAGGCTTCTTTTTATTGACGTATTCACTTCGAAGTTGTTTCAAGAAAGCTTCAAACTCTGAAAAAAAACTATCCTTCGGTAGATCATTGCGTAACTTCTCCTCAGCTTTTAAGGCTTCGAAGCTTGTATATTTTTTCAGATCTGCCATTGTTGTAAAGTTAATCTAATACGCCTAACCTGAAAGACTTGCCGAAGTAGCGAAATAGATTTCCATTGGCTCGGCATACCTACTTCCTGGTTGCTTATTTTTGACGTTGAATTATTCTAGAAAAAGTCCACTGCGAAATAGAAATACCTAATGTGCCAATCAACCCTAAACCACACGAAATTCATTTCTTTTTCCGTAACAATCTCCCCACAATTACCCTTTGCCTTCCATCCTCAAACACTACCAGCATCGATCCGTTCCTTCCCCTGATACATTTCCCGTTTCTGCGCACAGCAGAGCACTCTTTTTTACGCAGAGAAGGATCCGTGTTCCGGTCGCCCAGATAGATATATTCCACTAATTGCTGAACGTGTAAACGTATTCTACTTTACCGGTTTGTTCTTTCTGCTTGTTAAACACCACTTCCTTTGTTTTCAGGCCTTTGTTGTCGTAAGCAAAACGCCATATCAGGTAATCATCGCTGTTTGGCGGGATAGTATAACGCTGGATCACCTGGTTTTTTTCGGAGTATTCAAACATCGCTTCCGGAAGTAAGCGGCCGGCGTTTTTATTATAACGAACAATATCGGTTAACCGGTTTGCTTCATCGTAATAGTATTGGTAGGGTTCCTCTGATGATATACGGCGCTTTTCCTGTTCTTCAATCACGTTCCCTTTTGCATCGAGTTTAAAGGTGACAACAGCCGTATCCTTTTTGTTTTTAATGCGCAGCATCCTGCTGATGCTATTTTTTGCATCATACTGCCATAGATGGTCATCGGTTTTTACAGCCGCTAATGTGTCGCCGGCTGCAAATGATACGGCGGTGAGATGGCCGGCTGCATTGTAAGAATAAAGCGTAGTGTTGACAATGCCATCGGTGGAATCGGTTGTTTTGATCACCCGCCCGGCTGCATCAATGTAAGAGGTCAGATAGGAGGGGCTCGTATACTCCGATTTCGTGATGGTCCGCAATGCCTGCAGGGCCGGAAGAAACTCCTGCTGAATGGAAAAATTGTTAAGCGGTGTGTTGTTCACGGTATAACTGTTCAATGCCACTGTACGCACTTTGTTGTTACGGTAAGCAGTGATCAGTTCTGCACTTTCCCTCGTGCCAATAATGTCCTTGTAATAGTATTGCGACGAAGCTGTCAGCGAAAGGGCAACGGCAGCTGCAATGAACAATGTTTTCATTCAGATATTGTTTGCTTCAAAAATAGCCATTGCTTTTTGTGCAGACCTTTGGCTTTCGGTAAAGTGGATGATTTGTCCCTATTTTTAAGAAAAATTTTACGTGAGCCACCAACCAGAACGAAAGGAAAAGAATTGCTTAAACTGTGGCACCAACGTGGCAGGCCGCTATTGCCAGACATGCGGACAGGAAAACATTGTTCCCAAGCAAACAGTATGGGGTTTGATCACCCACTTTGTTTACGACATCTTCCATTTCGACGGAAAGTTCTTTCACACCGTACAGCACCTTCTTTTTAAGCCTGGATTCATTCCAAGGGAATACATAGCAGGGAAGCGCATGAGCTATCTCGATCCGATCAGGATGTACCTGTTCACTTCAGCTGTTTTCTTCCTGGTATTTTTTTCTATCAGCAAAACCGGTGACGGGTTTGTCAACATGTCGGGCGATACAAGATTGATGACCAAGGTGGAGCGGCTGGAGTATTCATCACGCTTGCATCAACAGGTAAATGCAGGAGCAAGGGATACTCTTTTGAACAAACAACTGAATTTTCTGCTGGATACCAGCTATCGGATTCTTTTATCCGAGCCCGATAGTGCTGATAAGCCAAATAACGACTCGTCTTTCCTTATTCAGTTACACAATGAACAATACCTGATGGATGCCTCCCTGCCTACGCAAGGCAAAGGTGATACTGCGTCCACCTGGTTTAACAAAAAAATCAGGGAAAAATGGACAGGCTACAAAAAGCGCTTTGCAGACGATGAAAAGGCAATTTTAAATGACATGGTGGATTCGTTCATACACAAGTTTCCATACATCCTGTTTGTATCGCTTCCTTTTTTTGCCCTTATCCTAAAGCTTTTGTACATCCGCAGAAAACCTTTTTTTTACAGCGACCATGCGGTGTTTACCTTGTACCACTACATCTTTACGTTTATTCTGCTGCTTGTTTATTTTCTTATTTTAAAACTTAATGATTGGCTGGAATGGGGCCTCCTCACTTTCCTAGCAACCATCCTGTTCTTGTCCGGCGGAGTTTACCTTTTTATTGCCATGAAGCGATTTTACGGGCAGGGTTGGTTAAAGACTTTGGGTAAGTTTTTGCTGCTGAATATTCTCGCATTGCTCATCATCCTGATACTGATGATAGCGTTTGTTCTTTTATCAGTTTTTCAATTATAACGTATGAACAATACCGGAGAGGCCTTTGAGCGGTTAGTGAATATTATGAATGACCTGCGGGAAAAGTGCCCCTGGGATAAAAAGCAAACTATTCAGAGTTTACGCCAGATGACGCTGGAAGAAACCTACGAGCTAACCGATGCGATTACGGAGGAGAATTGGAAAGGCATCAAGGAAGAACTGGGCGACCTGTTGCTGCACATTGTTTTTTATGCAAAGATCGGGGGCGAACAAAACCAGTTTACGATAGATGAAGTGATTCACAACATTTGCGAGAAACTCATATCACGTCATCCACATATTTATGGCGATGTGAAGGTGAACAACGACGAAGATGTAAAGCGCAATTGGGAAAAGCTGAAGATGAAGGAAGGAAAGACATCGGTACTGGCGGGAGTGCCCAAAACATTGCCGGCCCTGATAAAAGCAATGCGGTTGCAGGAAAAAGCAAAACAGGTTGGCTTTGAGTGGGACAATAAAGAACAGGTGTGGGAAAAAGTAAAAGAAGAAGAAGCCGAACTGCAGGAAGCCATCGCTGAAGGCGAACAGCATAAAATAGAAGAAGAATTTGGAGACCTGGTTTTTTCGCTGGTGAACTTTGCACGATTTTTGAATATCGACGCCGAAAATGCTTTAGAAGTCACCAATAAAAAATTCATTAAGCGTTTTACCCGGATGGAAGAAAAAGCCATGGAAGGCGGAAAGCCGCTGACACAAATGTCTTTGGAGGAAATGGATGCCATCTGGAATCAAATCAAACGTCAGAACGATTGAAGCTTTCCCGTTTACATACCCACCTGCCAAAAAACAGCTTGCTGATTGCAGCCGCTATTCTTATTGCACTTTCCTTTTTATCTGCCTGGTTCTTTCAGTCAAAACCTTCTGTAGATCATCAACAAAAATTACTGCAGAAGTACATAAAAACGCAGCAGGAAGAAGCTGCTCGCCTGCTTACCGATACGGCTTTATTGCGCAAACTTGTTTTGCACCGGGAGTCAAAAGAGGAGTTTAATGCGATTTATCAGAAGAAGTTTGGTGTGTTTGTTTTTGCTGAAACACTTTCAGACTTCCAGGACCTTCTGTTTTGGAACAAGCAGGAAATTGTACCACCGCCGCCGAATTTCAATCCGCCGGACAGCGTTTACTTTCAACGGCTGATCAATGGTTATTATGTTGTTCACAAACGAAAGCTTACTCTATCGGGGATGAGCAGCAACATGGTGGTGTATGCCTTAATTCCCGTCTTCAATCAATACTACCTGCAAACGCAAAGTTCTGTAACCCAGTTTGCGCACAATGAAGATGCAATTCAAAAAATAAGGATTGCAGAACGGACCACAGAGTTTCCAATTAACGCACTTGATGGAAGACCCCTGTTTCATCTGGAGCAGGTAATAAACAACCACCAGGCCTATGCCGATCCCGTTACGCTAATTCTCCGGTTGCTTGCACTTGTTTTGGTTCTGGTATATATACACCTCGTGATTGAAACCATCAGCCGGAAAAGGGGTGCACTGACTGGCGTCGTCAGCCTTACTGTTGGTTTAATTATTTGTCGCCTGGCCCTTTTCTTTTTTCCCGGTCTTTTTTCATTACGGCAGTTGCCTTTGTTTGATCCCTCGGTCTATGGTGCTGATGCGTTCAACCGGTCGCTGGGAGACTTGCTGATCTCTGTTTTCTTTTTGTGCTGGATTATCCTGACTGCCTGGAATACGCTTGGGCCAATAGGAAAGTTACCTGTAGTTCTGAGGGGGAATGGAATTGTTGTTGCCGGCGTACTGGCTATCGTTTTTTTGATCTTCAGCACATTTCAGCTTGCCAATATCATTTTTAACCTGGTGGCAAACTCAAAGATTTCCTTTGATGTGACCAATTTTTTCCGGCTGAATATATTTACCGTTTTTGGCTTTATTGTTTTGGCGCTGCTATCGCTAACCTATTACTACTTTACGCGGTTGTTATTCCGGTTTATCCTTCTTGCTTTTCCCAATCTTGTTCATCTCTATTTTGCAGTAGCCATTGTGGGTTTGATTTTCCTTACCCTTCGTTCGGGTGAAATGATCGTGTTGTTTCACCTGCCGGTATTGGCGTGGCTGGTTGTGTATACATTGCTTTTAAGCCAGGAACAACTGATCATTAACCGCCTTCGGATGAATATTGCCGGGCTGTTGTTTTGGATCTTTATTTTTTCCGTTTCGTTGGCTGTTTTGATTCTGCAGGGAAACCACGAAAAAGAATGGCGGGAACGAAGAGGGATTGCCGAAAAATATGACCAGTTAACAGAGCCGTCGAAAGAAAGAACGCTCCGTGTGGCCCTGGCATTTTTGACCAATGATTTTTTGACGGCCAATTTCTCCCGATTTTACAGAGAGCCCGAAAACAGTGTGCTGAGAGATAGTTTTATTAACACCAATTCGCTGGGATATGCGCATTCGTATACCACTAATTTTTATGTTTTTGATCCGGCCAAACAACCCATCAACAACAAAGACTTTCGGACTTATGAAGAATTGAATAATATACTGGAGGTTCAGAGCCGCCCGATTGGTACTTCTGACCTCAATTATTATGAAACCTCGTTCGACCAGTTTATTTACATCACCAAGCGTGAAGTGCGTGACAGCAATGGCCTGATCGGGTCGTTATTTATCGTATCTGCTCCAAAGCATTTCCAGTCGAACAACGAGCTTTCGCCGCAGATCTTTCGGCAAGCCAGTGCTAACAGTATTGAAAGCTCGTATGAGTACTCCTATGCTATCTATCGTAACAGGAAGCTGCTGAACCACTCGGGGAAATATCCGTTTGCCACACTCATTTCATCCCCTGAAGTTCCTGTGAGTGAAATTGCAAGAAAAGAAAATGGCGAGAATACGGAGCTATGGTTTAAGCCTGCCAACAACAAGCTGGTAGTGATCGCCAAAAAGAAGGAATCGTTGATCGAAAGCATCACCTTGTTCTCTTATTTGTTCTGTGCTTTTCTTTTCATGGTAGGAATACTTAGGCTGGCAGGCTTTGTAGCCAGACTGGCAAAGGACCGGCGTTACGGACGCTTATTTGCCGATGTTAATATCCGCACACAGATTCACGGAACCATCATTTTTATTTCTGCGCTTTCTTTTCTGGTGATCGGTGCTGCTACCATTTCGTTTTTTGTTATGCGGTATAACCGCAACAACGTTGAACGCATCAGTCGCACAGCGGCCGGTGCGGTTAAGGAAATGGAACAACGGATAAAAGATGAAGGGCTGCTGAACAATAATGTGATCAACTTCTCCGACTCTTCCGGCTACCAGTTACGGGAGGTGATCCTGGATATTGCTGATGTTCATGGCATGGTGGTAAACCTTTATGATTTGTCCGGAACACTAAGGGTGTCTTCGGAAGGAAGTATTTATGAAAAAGGAGTGTTGAGCAACAAAATGCATCCACGGGCTTTCTATTATTTAAACACCCTTCATGCAGTACAGCAGTTGCAGGATGAGACAGCCAGCAATTCGAAATACCAAAGTGTTTATGTTGCCATGCGCAACGAGAACGGGGATACGTATGCTTACCTCAATATTCCTTCTTTCTCATCGGAAAATGAACTCAACCAGGAGATCTCCAATTTTATAGTTACGATCATTAACCTGAACGCGTTTATCTTTTTAATTGCGGGAGTGATTGCTCTTTTCATCACTAACCGCATCACCCGATCGTTTTCCATCATTGGTGATAAAATGAAGGCCATCACTCTTGGCAAAACAAACGAAGAGATTGTCTGGAAGAGGGATGATGAAATTGGCGAATTGGTAACCCAGTACAACAAGATGGTGCATCAACTGGAGCAGAGTGCAAATGCCCTGGCCAAAAGCGAAAGGGAAGGAGCCTGGCGGGAAATGGCAAGACAGGTAGCGCATGAGATCAAAAACCCGCTAACGCCAATGAAGCTAAGCATACAATACCTGCAGCGGGCCATACAAACCAACCAGCCTAACGTACAACAATTAACCAGCAACGTGGCTACAACGCTGATAGAACAGATTGACCATCTTTCAAAGATCGCTGCCGACTTTTCTCAATTTGCCAATATCAGCAATAAAAAGATAGAACTGATTGACCTGCATACTGTCATTCGTTCGTTGGTTGATCTTTATTCCTCCAACCCAAAGATGAACCTGCAATGGCACCACTCTTCGGAGCCGGCTTCGATG